>JANXTD010000614.1 GCA_025352585.1 Fimbriiglobus sp. | reverse complement strand
CTGACCGACTTCGCCATGTTCGGCGCTGTCACCTTCGAGACGCTTGTCATCGCCGCGCTGTTCCTGTTCCGCCGCCGCCACCCCGCCGAGTCGAAGGCGTTGCCGTACCGCTGCCCCGGCTTCCCCGTGGTGCCGGCGCTGTACGTCGCCATCATGGCGTGCGTCTTGACCAACATGTTCCTGTCGCCCGACCAGCGCACCGAGGCCGTCGTCGGCGTCGGTTTCATCCTCGTCGGCGCGCTGGTCTACGCCGCCGTCTACGCTCGACGAAAGTGACGCACGCGATGGAGTACCGCACGCTAGGCCGCACCGGGCTGCAAGTCTCGACGCTCTCGCTGGGCGGAGCGGCGTTCGGCGGGCAGTACGGGGCCGTGACCGCCGCCGACGTGGACGCGACCGTCGGGGCGGCGCTCGACGCAGGCGTCAACCTCATCGACACGTCGGCCTTCTACGGCGCGGGCCGCAGTGAAGAACTCCTTGGCGAAGTCCTCGCCGGCCGCCGCGAGCGCGTGGTGCTGTGTACGAAGGCCGGCCGCCTGACGCGCAGCGACTTCGACTTCACGCCGGCGGGCATGCGCAAGTCCGTCGAAGGCTCCCTACGGCGGCTGCGCACCGACCGCGTCGAAATCTTGCTGGCCCACGACATCGAGTTCGCGACCGACTACGAGCAAATCTTGACCGAGACCGCCGGCGTGCTGCACGAGTTGAAGGCCGAGGGCAAGTGCCGCTTCATCGGCATGTCGGCGTTGCCGCTGGGGCTGTTGCGGCAGGCGATCGAGCGTTGCAACTTGGACGTGGTCATCTCGTACTGCCACATGACGTTGCAGAACGGCCGCCTACGGAGCGAACTGCTGCCGACGGCCACGCAGTTTGGCGTCGGCGTCATCAACGCGTCGCCGCTGGCGATGGGCCTGCTGACGCCGGGCGGCCCGCCGCCGTGGAACCCCGCCCCGCCGGCGATCCGCGCAGCCTGCTGCGCCGCCGCCGACCACTGCGCCGCCCGCGGCGTCAACCTCGCGACGCTGGGGATGCAGTTCACGTTCGCGCAGTCGGCCATCCCGACGACGCTGACCGGCACGTCGCGCCCAGCCGAGCTGCACGCCAACCTGGCGGCGATGGCGACCCCGCCCGACCCGCAGTTGCTCGCCGAGGTGCTGGCGATCCTCGCTACTGTGCAGGGCCAATCGTGGCCGACGGGCCACTGGCGGGGGCCGACGTGATTCGACGCGTCACGGACTTCGTGGCGACGCGGCTCCTTCGCCTGGCCCTGCTCTGCCTGTCGCCGGGGTTGCTGATCTTCGGGCGCTCGCTGAGCGCGAAAGCCCTCGGCCTCCGCTCACTGTTGACGGTCGGAATAGCGGTGACGCTCGTCGTCTCTTGCGGCCTCGTGCAGTTTCGGTGGCTGCCGACAAAGCAATTCATCACGGCAATGTTCTACGGCGTCGGCCCGTCCGGTGCCCTCGTGATCGCGCTCGAAGTTGCTCTCCAAACCACCGCCCCGCGGCGGACTCAGGACTTCCCCGTCGGCTGGTCGGCATTCGCCTACGGTGCCGACATCGGCGGCCGCGCCGAGGTGACCGTCGCCGTCGAGAACGACTTCCTGGGCATGGCCGTCGGCCTCATGACGCGGGTGAATCCGCTGCTGTCGCGTGCACAAGCTGCGGCGATCCGCGACACCCTCGCCGACGACTTCGAGGCGATGGCCGAGCGGCCGGAACTCGAACGGCTGCCGTCGATGCTGCCGTGGGGCGTCGATTTCACCAAGTCGGACCGCGAGCACGGCTACGTCTACTGCCCGCCGCACGCCGTGGGGGCGAAGTTGCCGCTGCTGATCGTGTGCCACGGCCACGGCGGCAACCCGCTCGTCGGCTGCCTGCCGTGGGAGGGCCTCGCCGACGACCTCGGCTTCGTCGCCGCCTTCCCGACGTTCGGCTACGGCAACTGGGAGCACCCCGACGCCGCCGCCGCGATCCTCCGCTGCCGCAAGGCCGTCACCGAACGCTTCGCCGTGGACGGCGGCCGCGTCGTGTTGGCTGGCATCTCTCAAGGCGGCTGCGGCGTCACGCGCGGGGCGACCGCGGCGACGTGGGCCGGCCTCGTCTACGTCTCCCCGACGATGGAGCCGCAACGCTTCGACGCCGACTTCGCCGCGATGTCGCGTGCCCCCGTGTTAGTCGCGCAAGGTGGCCGCGACATCAACGTCAAGCCGCGCACCGTCGATGCCGGCGTCGCCGCGCTGCGGGCGGCGGGCCTCGAGGTGACCTACGTGCAAGACCCCGACGCCGACCACTTCTACTTCTTCGAGAAGCGTGCCGACTTCGCCGAGCAGTTCCGGGCGTGGTGGCCGGTATAACGTCCGGGACGGCCCCGCGAGCGCCTTCAGACTGGCAAGCCCTTCGGGTAGACGCTCACCGCGGAGCCGACGGCCAGGACGACGCTCGTCGGCTCGACGCCCGTCATCGCGCCCCACTCGGGGCCGTACAGGGTCGCCCAGTCGAGGTCGGCCGTGAAACTCTCGACCGGCGACACGTCCCAGGTCGGGTGCTCGACCCGGTAGCGGATCAGCCGGCCGGTGTGCGACGTGCCGAAGCCCCAACTGTGCTCCTTGAAGAAGTGCTCGACGCTCTCCGGGCCGGGCGTCACCGCCGGGGTGCGGCCGACGGCGGTCATGCGGTGGACGCGGCCGGCGTAGGTCAGCGCGTAGTCGGCGGTGAGCCGCCCGTCCGACTCGGCGACGCTCATGGTCATGGGGGCGGCGCGGTACGGCTCGTTGTAGATCAGCCGCGCCACCGCCGACACCAGCCGCTGCGGCACGAACTCGCGCACGAAGACGACGCCGCGGCGGCCCTCGTGGCGGACGTAGAAGCGCAGGTTCCACTCGGGGAAGTCGCGGAAGCCCGGCCAGGCCACACCGAGCACGCGCGTGTCGAGGAACTGGAAGCCGACGAGGCTGGCCCAGCACCGGCCGTCGCGGCGGTCGAGTTCGACCCCCGGCGGCAGCAGCGGCGTCAGCAGCGCCTCGGGCACGGCGTAGTTCGCCAGGATGAGGTTCCGCCAGCGGGCGGTCAAGAAGGCGCGGGGCATTTACACCGCGGCCCCTTCGGCCGCCGACTCGGGGGTCGCCAGCGCCTTGTGGACCGCCTCGACCAGCTTCTCGGTGGCGAACGGCTTGCGGAGGTAGTTGACCACGCCCAGGTACTCGGCGTACAGCTTGTGCCGGCTGCCCTCGTTGGCCGTGATCATGATCATCGGCGGCGCGTCGGGCTTGTCCTTGAAGTGCTCCAGCACCGGGTAGCCGCCCATGCGCGGCATCATCATGTCGAGGATCACGAGGTCGGGCTTGGCGTTGTAGATGGTGTTCTTGCCCTGGTGGCCGTCGTGCGCCTGGAGCACGCGGTAGCCCTGGCGCTCGAGCACGGCCCGCAGGCCGTCCACGAGTTCGCGGTCGTCGTCGATGATCAGGATCGTCTTGGGGTCGCTCACGTCGCAGTCCTCCGGGGCAGCCGTCGCGCCTACTCTACCCGGTGCCGCGTGGCGTCGCAACCGTCTGGCCGCGATTGGCCGCCGCGGATTCGGCCGGCGCGACCTTCCCGCACGCGCGGACACTCGGTAGACTGCCCGACGGAATCGCCGCGCCGACCCCGAGCCACGGGTGCAGGATGATCGAGTTGCCGCCGGACGAGCCGGCCCCGGAGAAGCCGGCCCCCCGCCCCGCCGGCCCCGCCACGCAGTGGAAGAAGTCGGCCACGCCGCCGCCGTCGCGCGGCGGCCTGTTGGCGGTCGCGACGCTGCTGTTCTTCGCCCTCGCCGGCGTCACGGTCGGGGTGCTGACGTACGCCGGGGCGGCCAAGAAGCCGTACCTGATCACGCTGCCGGTCGAGTCGTACGGGCCCGACTACCCCGCCGCGACCGGGGCCGGGGCCGACGGCGAGTGGCTGCGGCAAGTGTTCGACCCGGACCGCCGCGAGGACGCCGCGAACTTCGGCCGGCTGGGGTCCAAGTTCCGCGAGAAGCTGCGCGGCCTCGGCAAAGGCAGCCTGCTCCCCGACGGCGTCGGCGAGGCGGAGCGGCCCCTCGAAGCCGACCGCGCCCTCGTGGTCCACGTCGCCTGCCACGTCGCGGCGCTCGGCGAGGCCGTTTACCTCTTGCCCGGAGACGCGACCGGCGCGGCCGCGACCTGGGTGCCGCTCGGCGAACTGCTCGACGCCCTGCGCGCCTGCCCGGCGCGCGACAAGTGCCTGCTGCTGGACGCGGGCCGGCCGCGCACGCGGACCTTCGCCGGCCCCTACGCCGACGACGCCTCGGCCCCGCTGCACAAGCGGCTCAAGTCCCTTGAGGATCAAGGCGAACTGCCCTGCCCCGTCCTGGTGTCGTGCGGCGAGGGCGAGCGCAGCCACGTCGTGGCGGCGACCGGCGTCTCGGCCTTCGCCTTCTACGCCGCCGAGGGGCTGCGCGGCGCGGCCACGCCCAGCACCGCGCGGGCGAGTGGCGTCACCGTCCGCGACCTGCACGCCTTCCTGAAGCTGCGCGTCGGCCGCTGGGCCAGGCGCAACCGCGACGCGGCGCAGTCGCCAGTGCTGTACACCGACGGGCGCGACTTTAAGCTCACCTACGGCGTCCACGGCAACCCCCCGGCGACGACGGAGGAGGCCGACGACAAGCCGCGCGACGCCGCCGACCCGTACCGCAAAGCCGCCGCCGACTGGAAGTTGCCTGCGGCCCCGCCGGCGACCGGCGACGACGGCCCCGGCCGCTCGATCTTCGCCGTGCCGCTGCCCGCCGCGCCGACCGCAGTGCCCGGAGCGCCGGCGGCCGCCGACCCGTGCGTGGCCGTCGTGGCGGCGTTCGACGCGCTTTGGAAGGCGGACGGCGCGGCGAAGCGGGACGCGGCGAAGGTCCAGGAGGCCAAGGACAATTACGAAGCCGCCGCCGCGCCGCTGCCCCCGGAGGTCGTCGGCCGGGCGCTGTGGGGTTGGCTGCTCGACAGGCACCCCGCGCCGCGGAGTGGCCTGTTGGTCCTGCTGCAAGCGACCCTGGCCCCGCTCAAGCCGGCCGGGTTCCGCGAGTTGGCGACGCTCGACTTCGTCTTGCGGGCCGACGTCGCCAACTTCACCGCGCAGGGCGAGGAACTGGCCGGGCGGCTCTTCGGCGTCGAGAAGGAGTTCGCGGCGCTGCCGCGACTCGGCGAGCCAGGCTCCGGCTGGGTGCGGCCGCAAGCCGCCGCGCTGCTCACGCGGCAACGCGCCCTCGAGAAGCGGCTGGCGGCGGGGCAAGCGGTCACGCCGGGGGAACTCGAAGCCTTGCGGGCGGCGGCGGCGGACGCGGTCGAGACCCTGCGGGCGGCCCAGGAGGCGCGGGCGGCCCTCGACTTCGCCGTCAACCGCTTGACCGGGACGGCCCACGCCGCGGCCGAGTTCGGCCGTCCCGCCGAGAAGCCGTGGAACGCCTGCCTCGAAGCGGCCCTCGCGCTGGCCAACCAGATCGACCGCGAGCCGGCCGACGACGGCAAGCCCGGCGACTGGCGGCGACTGACCGCCGAACTGCGCGACGCCGTCAAGCCGCTGGTGACGCCGTACGAGTCGGCCGCCGTCAAGGCGCTGCTCGACGCCGCTTTGAAGGCGGGGCCGGCGGAGTTGCGCGTCCTCGAAGCGACGCGGGCGACCCCGTTCCTGAGCCTCAAGGACCGCGACGCCCTCGACCTCGCGGTCCGCGAAGTCGTCACGCGACTGCACGCCACGACGCGCCGGGAGTTCGACTTGCCGGAGAACGCTTCGGGCGTCTTGCCGGCCCCCGATCGCCCGCCGGCCCCCCCCGGCCACGACGCCCCGCGCCTGCGGCAGGCGGTGTCACGCGGCCTGCACGCGCTGGCCGGCCTCGGCCCCGTCGGGCCGACGCCCGTGGCCGTCGCCGCCGCGTGGGGCAAGGGCCGCGCGACTTTGGCGGCCGAGTTGATCCAGAAAGGCGACGGCCCGCGGCTCGACCGCCTCGCCGCCGTCGAGCCGTTCACCCTCGACGGCGACCGCGTCACCACGGCCGGCGTAACGGAAGCCCGCGCAGCCTGCCAACAGCGCGACCGCGACGCCTACCGCGCCTGGCGCGCGACCTGCACGCGGTGAGGTGACGGCGGCTGGCGCTTTCCGTGGCTCCGCCGCAGAGGCTGACGCAACACTGATTGCGTCGTCAGAACCGTCCCAATCGAATCGCCTGGTCAGCCTGACTCCGATTCCCCAAACGAGTTGACCCGTCGGTTCACGCCGGAGTCTAACTTTTGAGGCATAGTCTTAGTCGAGAACGACGTTCGACCTCCCAGGATGCACGAGGTGCCCATGAGAATTGCCACGCGACGCGCGGTCCCCCACTTGGCGGTGTGGACGCTCCTCCTGACCCTGGGAGTTGCCCCGGCACAGGACGATCCGAAG
>JANXTD010000590.1 GCA_025352585.1 Fimbriiglobus sp. | reverse complement strand
CGGGTGTACGAGACCGGGGTGACACTCACGCAAGCCGCGTTCCGTCCCGTGGCCGCAAGACTGGAGCGGTCGAAAACGCTTCCCAAGTGGAGCCTCGTGATTCACCCCGTCAGCGGGTAGGGTATTTCCCACGGGTTGCCTAAGGCCGCCGGCTTGTCTTTTCTTCTGTAGCTGGCCTCTGTGAGGCCGGTCTTACCGCCTGGGTCGTCGCGTTGCGAGGCTAGGAGTCAGACCGGCCTCACAGAGGCCAGCTACAGGAGATCGAAAACTACTCACTTCGCCGACTCGGCGATCAGCGTGTTCACCCGCTTGGCGAACGCGGCGGGGTCGGCGATGCGCGAGCCTTCGGCGATCACCGCCTGCTCGTACAGCAGCCGCGCGTAGACCGGCAGCCGGGCGTCTTCCGGAGCGCGGGCGTGTTGTTCCTTGAGCGCCACCACGGCCGGGTTGTCGGGGTTGAGTTCAAGCACGCGGTGGCCGCCGGCGGCCTCGGCCCCCTGCCCCGCACGCTTCAGGATGCGCACCATGTGCGCCGACATGCCGCCATCGACGACCAGGCACGCCGCGCTCTCGGTGAGCCGCCGCGTCAGCCGGACTTCGGTGACCTCGGGCAGTTGGCCCTTGAGCGCCGTCAGCAGGCCGGCGTAGCCGACCTGGACCTCCGGCGCGATGTCGCCCTCGCTCGACTTGACCTCGCCGCGGTCGGCCGCTCGCAGCTTCTTGCCCTTGTAGTCGCTCAGGTGCGGCAGCGTGAACTCGTCGATCGAGTCGGTCAGTAGCAGCACGTCGTAGCCCTTGGCGCGGAAGGATTCGAGGTACGGCGAGTGCCGCAACTGCTCCGCGTTCTCGCCGGCGAGGTAGTAAATCTGGTCCTGCCCCGCCGGCATCTTCTCGGCGTAGTCGGCCAGCGTGGTGAACGCCCCCGGTTCGCCGGTGGCGTGCTCGAACAGCAGTAGGTCGGCGACCTTCTCCTTGTTCTCCCAGTCGCGCGCCAACCCCTCCTTGAGCACCGGCCCCAGGCCGCGGTAGAAGGCGACGTACTTCTCGTACTCGGTGTTCTTCAGCCCGTCGAGGCCCGACAAGATGTTGCGGACGACGTTCTTGCGGATCGTGTCGAGGTGCGGGTTCTGCTGCAACAGCTCGCGCGACACGTTCAGCGGCAAGTCGGCCGAGTCGATGACGCCCTTCACGAAGCGCAGGTACGGCGGCAACACCTCCTCGCAGTTCTCCATAATCAGCACGCGCTGGACGTACAGCTTCAGCCCGGCCTTCTGCTCCTCGTAGTCGAAGTTCATCGGCTTCTTGGCGGGGAGGAACAGGAGTGCCCGGAACTCGGACTTGCCCTCGATGCTGAAGTGCAGTGTCTTCGCCGGAGCCTCGTAGTCGTGGGCGATCGACTTGTAGAACTCGGCGTACTCCTCCGGCGTGACCTCGTTCTTGACCCGCAGCCAAATCGCCTTGCGGCTGTTGATGACCTCCTGCTTCGTGCTCGCCGGGGTCGCCGGTTCGTCGCCCTCGGCCTCCTCGGCGGGGGTGACCGTGACGAGTTCGACGGGGTGCTCGATGAAGTCGGAGAACTTCTTGACGACGCCCCGCAACTTCCACTCGTTGAGGAATTCGAGGGCGTCGTCCTTGAGGTGCAGCGTCACGTCGGTGCCGCGGTCGGCCTTCGGCTCCGCTTCGAGGGTGTACGCCCCCTGGCCGTCGGAGGTCCACTTCACGCCCTGCTCCGGGCCGCCTTTGGTGCGCGTGTGGACGGTGACCTTGTCGGCGACCATGAAGGCCGAGTAGAAGCCGACGCCGAACTGGCCGATCAGCCCCGGCACGTCGTTCGACTGCTTCGCCTTGACCGCGTCCAAAAACGCCTTCGTCCCCGACTTCGCGATGGTGCCGAGGTTGTCGATGACCTCGTCGCGCGACATGCCGACGCCGTTGTCGCGCAACGTCAGCGTCTTCGCCTCCGCGTCCGGCACGAGAACGATGCGCCAGTCGCGGTTGTCCTCCAGCGACTCCTCGTCGGCGAGCGAGTTGAACTTGACCTTGTTGATGGCGTCCGAGGCGTTGCTGATCAGCTCGCGCAGGAAGATCTCGCGGTCGGAGTAGAGCGAGTGCGTGATGAGGTGCAGCAGTTGCTTGAGTTCGGCCTTGAATTCGAGCGTTTCGGGAGTCGTCGTCATGGGGCGTCGTGACCGGAGGTGCGTGCGCGCCGGCACCGTGCGGCGCGCTAGGGGGCATTGTACGGCTGGCGGCCGGGGGCGGGGGCGCGTCGTGTTCGCCCACGCGAACGCCCGGCGAGCCG
>JANXTD010000587.1 GCA_025352585.1 Fimbriiglobus sp. | reverse complement strand
AAGACCTCGTAGCGGCCAGCGCTGGGAACCGCCTGCGTCCGAGTCGCCCCCACGCCGGGGGGAACAGCCCACTGACGTGGGCCGCTCGCCGCGCCTGCGGCGGAATACCGTCACTTCGCCATCCGCTCCGCGGCTTCGGTCAGTTCGCGGCACGCGCCGTCGAGGTCGCGGTTGTTCAGCGTCTTCGCCGCGGCCAGGCCCTTCGCGGCGAAGCCGAGCGCGAGTTGCGGTTGTTTCGCACTCAGCATCGTTTCGGTCGCGGTGATGTAGAACTTCGGCTCGTCGGGGTGCTTCGCCAACAAGGCGTCGAACTCCGTCGCGGCGAGTTCCGGCTTGCCGCTGCGGGCCAGCAAGCGGGCCTTCTGCACGGCGTACTCGCCCATTCGCTTACCCTGGTTGCGGTAGCCGTCGTCGGTCATGCCGTCGGTCACCGTCTTGATCGCCGCCTCGAAATCCCCCTCGGCGACCGCCCCGGTCACGGCCACGGCGTAGATCGGGTAGCGGTCGGGCCGCGTCGGGTCGAACGGCTTGGTCGTGCCGGCGCGGGCGTATTTGACCGCCAACTCCTTGGCGTCGAGCTTGAGCGCGGCCCGCATCCCCTCCTCGATCTCCGCAATCGTCAGCGGCTCGAGGTTCACGCCGGCGAGGTCGGCCGCACTCATCGCGGCGAAGTCGAGCTTCACCGGGGCCGGCGGCTTCGGGGCACCGACCTCGATCGGCGTCTCGGGGACGTTCATCGCCGGGGCGTCGCCGGCCGCCTGCTTCTCGACGCCGAGCTTGTGCCGCAGCCGGTCGAAGTCGTAAATCTCGAGCGCCTCGGTGCGGTTGCCGACTTGCTTGCGCGGTGCCGCGCCGTTCAGGCAGTCGCGCAGAAACGCGATGATCCCGAGCAACCGCTTGCGCAGCAGCTTGCTGCCGGCGGCGTCGATCGGGGCCGCGCCACCGAGTGAGCGCAGCGGCTTGTGCGACCAGATCGTCTCGAAGTAGTTCTCGGCCCGCTCGCGCAGCTTCGACTCGGCCGCGCCCACGTCGCCGGTGCGCACCGGGTACGCGATCGCCTCTTGCAGGATGTCACCGTACTGCGAGGTGCCTTCGCTCGTCGTCGGCTCGCCGACCGCCAGGGCCACCGTCTCGCGGATGCGCTGGGCGACTTGCTGGACGCTCTCGGCGTTCGTGAACCACAGCCGCATCACGCCGCCGGCGATGGTCAGGTTGGCGACCGCTTTCGCCATCGTCGTGCCGGTGTCGAGCAGGTTAGGCAGGTTCTCGACGACGAGGCAACTGAACATCTGGCCGTTCGGGTCCATCTGCGGGGCCAAGATGCGGCCGGACTGCGCCATCTCTTGCAGCATCCCGAAGACGACTTGCGGGTCGCGGACCGGCATGAAGACGCGCGTCTCGCGGTAGTCCGAGTCGTTCTCCATGCCGGTGCCGCAGCGCAAGACTTCCACCAGCGCGGCGGTCTCCTCGGCGTGGGCGTCGTCCCACTCAAGTTCGAGCGACTTGTTCAGGGCGTCCACCGCGGCTGGCTGCTCGCCGAGCCAGGCGCGCACGAGGCCCAGGTTGAACCAGCCGGCGGGGTCTTCGGGCACCAGCATCGTGACCTGCTGGAACGCCTTCTTGGCGTCCGACAGCCGGCCGGTGATCGCCTCCTCGGGGATCGGCTTGGCCGTCTTGCGGAAGCGGTACGACTTCGCGGCGCACGCCGGCAGGCGGGTCTCCGCGCCGAACATGCTCTCGTACTGGTCGCGCATCTCCGTGTCGCCGGGGCTAAAAAACACCGCCCGCTCCATCGCCGCCTTGGACGCGACGGGTCGGTTCAGCAGCACCTCGTTGCGGGCGATCATCTCGTGGACTTGCGCGAGCTGCGGGGCGGCGTCGGTCGTGTACGCCTCGGCGGCCTTGCGGAAGAGCAGCAGCGAGCCGATCAGCTCGCCCTCTTGTTGACGCAGGATGCCGCGTAGCAGGAAGCCCATCGGGAAGTTGGGGTCGAGCGCGAAGGCCTTTTCGAGGAGCGCGTCGGCCTCGTCGGGCTTGTCGAGGCTCAGCAGCAGGTTGGCGTAGAAGCCGAAGGCCTGCGGCTTGTCGGGGTGCTCGGCGATGAGCGTGTTCATCTCGCGGATCGCGCCGTCGGTCTGCTCGCGGCTCTGCAGCTCGAACGCCTTCTCGACGTGGTGGAAGTAGGGCGTGCAGCACCACTTGAATTTCTTGCCGCTGCCGCAGGGGCACGGGTCGTAGGCGTTGAGGGCCATAAGGGCGAACTCGGTCGAGGGGTGGGAGGCAGGCCCGGCGAGGGGATTCCTTCAGGATACGGTTTCGGTCGCGCCCTGAAAACAGGGCCTGCGGGTTTGACACCCCGAAAGACCGTCCTACGGTTGGGCGTCCGGTTCCCCTACACCCGTCGAGCACCCGTCCGGTGGCCCCGCGGCCGGACCGACCCCTTCAGGACTATCCACCGATGGTAACCAACGATCTCGGCGCGTGCGAGTGGTTCGTCTGGGACTTGCGCCGCAGCGGCCTGATTGACCGCGGCCAGCTCGACCAGATCGTCAACGAATTCCTCAAGCGCAACCCCCGCGCCGAGGCCCCCGCGCTCGCCGACTACCTCGTCCAGCACGCCACGCTCACCGCCTTCCAGGCCGACCGCGTCCTCAACGGCAAGACCGCCGGGCTGGTCCTCGGGCCGTATGTGCTGCTCGACTCGATCGGCCAGGGCAGCATGGGGCAGGTCTACAAGGCGACCTCGAAGAACGACAACGCCCAGTACGCCGTCAAGGTGTTGCCGCGGCGCAGCATGTGGAACGTCCGGCTGGCCCGCCGCCAGGTGCGCTCCTTCAGCCAGTTCACCCAGGCCGCCGTCGTGCCGTTCGTCGATGTCGGCACCGCCGGCGGCCTGCACTACCTCGTCTGGCCGCTGGCCGAGGGCGTCACGTTGGAGAACAAGGTCCAGCAGAACGGCCGGCTGTCGGCGCTCGAGACCGCGATGATCGGCCTGCAAACCGCGCAGGGGCTGGCGGTCTGCCACCAGAACGCGATCTTCCACGGCCTCATCAAGCCGTCGAACCTGATGATCGGCACCGACGGCCAGACGCGCATCCTCGACTTCGGCATCGGCTCGCTGCTCGTCGAGAACGAGGGCGAAAGCCTCGTCGATACCATGTCCACGGCCAACACGCTCACCAGTGGCCTCGACTGCACGTCGCCCGAGAGCATCATGGAGCCGGCCAACCGCACGCCGGCCGGCGACCAGTACAGCCTCGGCTGCGTCTTGTACTACTGCCTGACCGGCCGGGTGCCGTTCCCCGAAGGCTCGGCGGTCGAGAAGATGATGGCCCACCAGATGAAGGAGCCGGTGCCGGTGCGCGACTTCGCCCCGGAGTGCCCGGAGGGCCTCGCGGCGGTGGTGTCGAAGCTCATGGCGAAGGCCCCCGAGGGCCGCTACACCGGCACCGACGAGGTGGTCGAGGCCCTGGAGCCGTACATCGGCGCGGCGGCCGTCGCCGCGACGCCCCCGCCGGTCGGCCGCACCCCGGCCGGCCCGCAACGCCCTTACGACGCGCCGGCGGCCCACGGCAACTCGAACGGCCGCGGCTACCCGGCCCCGGTCGCGACTCGCGGCACCGCCACGCCGCCGACGGCCCGGCCGCTGGCGACCCCGGCCCGGCCGAGCCGCGGCCTGGCCCCCTCGACCCCGCCGCCCGCCCAGCGCCTCGCCACGCCGCCCGCCGCCCGCGCCGGGGCCCCGACG
>JANXTD010000576.1 GCA_025352585.1 Fimbriiglobus sp. | reverse complement strand
TGGGTGTAGCCCATCTCGGCGAGGATGCCGCGGGTCTCCTCGGCGACGGCGTGCAGGTACGCCTTGGTGTGCTCCGGGTGGCCCTTGAAAATCTCCGGCGACCCGGTGATCCCCGTCGGGCACTTCGGGATGTGGCACGACTTGCAGACGATGCAGCCGACCGACACCATCAGGCCCTGCCCGAAACTGAACTGGTCGGCCCCGAACAACGCGTACTTGATCACGTCGTAGCCGTTCTTGATGCCCCCGCCGACGCGGAGCTTGACCCGCGTGCGGATGCCGTTGACGTCGAGCGCCTGGTGCGCCTCGGCCAGGCCCATCTCGCTGGGCAGGCCGGCGTGCTCCTTGGACGAAACCATCGCCGCCCCGGTGCCGCCGTCGATGCCGTCGATCTCGATCACGTCGGCCCCCGCCTTGGCGACGCCGACGGCGATGGTGCCGATGTTGTCGACCGCGACGAGCTTGACCGACACCGGCTTGCCGGGGTTGACGGCTTTGAGGTCGTGGATCAGTTGCGCCAGGTCCTCGATGGAGTAGATGTCGTGGTGCGGCGGCGGGCTGATGAGGTCAGTGCCCGGCTTGGCGAAGCGGATCTCGGCAATCTCGGCGGTCACCTTCTTGCCCATGAGCTGGCCGCCCTCGCCGGGCTTCGCCCCCTGGGCCATCTTGATTTGCAACTCGTCGGCGTTGATCAGGTACTCGGCATCGACGCCGAAGCGGCCCGACGCGACCTGCCGGATGCGGCTGCGAAACCGGCTCTTTTTTAGGTCTCCCGTCGGGTCAATGGCGTAAATCTCCGGCCGCTCCTGGCGCTGCTTCATCACCTTCGACCAGAACTCGCCCCAAGCCCGCGAGGGGATGTCGTTGCGCCAGCGGGCCTCGCCGCCCTCGCCGGAGTTCGACAGCGCCCCCAACTCGTTGCACGCCGCCGCGATCGTCATGTGCGACGCGCCGGTGAGCGCCCCGTGGGACATCGCGGCCCCGCGGAAGTGGTCGCGGATCATGTCGCCGGTCGATTGCACGTCGTGCGTCGTCACCGGCGGCAGGCCGGTCTTCTTGATCTGGAACAGGTCGCGCAAGACGGTCGGCGGCCGGGTCTTAACCATGTTCGAGAAGTTCTCGAACTTGACCTCGACCTGCGTGAGCAGGCTCGAATCGCGGTCGGCCGGCGGCGCGGTGTACGCCATCTCGCCGCCCCAGCCGTCGCCCTCCGGCTCCGGGTGCGCTTCCTTCACGGCGTCGCGAAGGGCACTGCGGACCTTGCCGTTGTAGGCGTGGTAGTCGCGGTTCGAGGCGAGCGGGTCGGACTTGGCCGCCATCGCCTCGGCCTTCTGCACGCGCCACTTGGCGTCGTCCACGAGGTCGGCGAGCGTCAGCCCGCCGATGCGGCTCGGGAAGTCGCCGAGGTAGTGCATCAACTCCGGGCCGAAGCCGACGGCTTCAAAGAGCATCGCGCCGCGGTAGCCCTCGATGGTCGTGATGCCCATCTTCGAGATGATCTTCAAGAGGCCGTCTTCGAGGGCGTAGAAGAGGTTCCGCAGCGCGTCGTGCGGTTCGAGGTGCTGCTCCTGCTTGGTCTCGGCGTGCTTCCAGGTCAGGCCATCTTTGACGAGCCGCAGCATGAGGTACGGGTGGACGGCGTCGGCCCCGAAGGCGACGAGCACGGCGATGTCGTGGCCCTCCTGGATGTCGCCGGCCTGCACGATCAGTGAGCAGCGGTCACGCAAGCCCCGCTTGCACAGGTGGTTGTGGACCGCCCCCAGCGCCATCAGCGACGGGATCGGCGCGACCCCGCGGCGAGCGGCTTCTTTGTCAGTGACGCACAGGACGTGGTAGCCTTCATGCACCGCCTTCTCGGCCGAACTCTTCAGCGCCTCAAGCGACGCCCGCAGCGAGTCGGTGCCGCCGTCGAGCAAAAAGGTCGCGTCGAGCGTCTGCATGCCGATGATCTCGTGCGTGCGGATCTCGTCCAGCACCGCGTCGGAGATGACCGGCGACGACAACTCCATCTGCTTGACCGGCAGCGGGTCGCCGCTGCCGAACGCCCCAGACTTCAGCGGCGAGCGCCCTAAGTACGTACTCAACGACATCGCCCCGCCCTCGCGGTACGGGTCGATCGGCGGGTTGGTCACCTCGGCGAAGGTCTGCTGGCAGAACTTGAACAGCGTCGGGTGGTAGGTGCTGAAAATCGTCAAGACGCGGTCATGGCCCATGCTCGACAGCGGCTCTTTGGAAAGCTTGGCCATGTCCTTGACGAAGGTGGCGCGCTGCAAGTCCCAGCCGGCTGCCTGCAACAAAACTTCGAGGGTCCAGTTGCGCTCGGTCTCCATCGCATCGACAATGGTCTCGCTCTGGCGCGTGAAGTCGAAGCCCTCGGTCATGACGATTTGCCGGCGGTTCAGCTCGTGGATGTCGCCGAGTTCGGCGTGGGCCTCGTCGGCGACGCGCTTCATGATTTGGAAGCTGTCGAGCCGCTCGCCGGTGGCGGTGTCGAGGGCGATCATCTGCCCCGGCTGCAACTGCCCGCTCGCGACGATGTCGGTCTGTTCGAGGCCGAACACGCCCGACTCGCTACCGATGTACAGCCAGCCGCGCTTGTCGGAGCACCAGCGCACCGGGCGCAGGCCCATGCGGTCCACGAGGCCGACGAGGAAGCGGCCGTCGGACGCCACCAGGCCCGCGGGGCCGTCCCAGGCGCACAGGCTGCCGTAGGTGCGGCGGCAGTAGGTGAAGAGTTGGCAGGCCTCGCTGCCCCACACGTCGGCCTCGGTGTCCCAAACCGGCGGCATCGCCAGCCGCATGGCGCGCAATAGGCTCCAGTTCTGGTCGTTGACGAGGTAATCCATCCACTCGTCGAGGCTGCCGCTGTCGGACATCCCGGCCGTGAGCAGTTCGCCGCCGGCGATCGGGGGCGTGAGGCCGCGGGCGTAGGTCTGCACGGCGTTGCGGTTGGTGCGGATCGTGTTGATCTCGCCGTTGTGGCAGCCAAGGCGGAACGGCTGCGCCAGCTTCCAGTTCGGAAAGGTGTTCGTGCTGTAGCGGCGGTGGAAGTACGCGATGCCGGTCTCGAAGCTCGGGCAGTCGAGGTCGGGGTAGAAGTCCTGGAACTGGCCGCTGGTGAGCAGGCCCTTGTAGCCGATCAGCTTCGACGACAGCGACACGGTGTACACGTCAAGCCCGGCGTCGCGGAAGCGGTCGCGCAGAGCGTAGCGCTTGGCGTAGCACCACGCCTCCACGCCGGCCGCGTGCTTGGGGTCGGGGCTGAGGCGCAGGATCGCCTGGTCGATGGCCCCCGGCTTCGAGTCGCGGGCCGTCGCCGGCAGGCAGTCGTCGTTCGTGGGGACGGCGCGCAGGCCGAGGAACTGGTGCGGGCCGGCGGACAGCACGTCGCGGATGATGGCCCGCGCGGCGTCGATGCGGCCGGCGTCAGTCTCGCCGACGAAGAAGACGCCGACGGCGAGTGTGCTGTTGGCGTCGAGGTCGGCGGCCCCTTCGAGGTTGAGACGCTGGGCCTGCTCGCGGAAGAAGCCCTGCGGCACCTGGCACGAGATCCCCGCGCCGTCACCGGCCTCGCCGCAGACGCCGCCGCGGTGCTCAAGTGCCCCGAGGGCGTTGAGGGTTTTGCGCAACACTTCGGCCGAGGGGGTGCCGTCCTTCGCGGCGACGCCGCCGATGCCGCAGGCGTCGCGGCCAACGACGTCGGTGTAAAGGAGTTCGCCGCTGGCCGTGAGGGTGCGTCCGTCCATCGTGCCTACTACCTGTCGGGGTCCGGGAGACTCGTTAGCAACTCAAAGTTTACGCCGATTCGACGGCTCAATCAACAACCACGGGTCAGGAACCGCGAGATTCTGCTGGCGTTCACGCGGAAGTCCGGCTTGGCACCGCGGGCGGTTTGGGGTACAAGCCTGCCGACCGTGTCCCCGGAGAGTGATGTCATGACGCGATGGACCTTGGCGACCGCGTGGGCGGCGTGTACAGCGGCGCTGCTCCTGGCGCAAGCCCCCCCGGCTGGCCCCGTACCCCCGGCCGTCGCCCCGACGGCGGCCTCGCGCGAGGCGCTCAGCCCGGCCCTGTGGCAGCACCTCGTCAACTGGGAGGCCGTCATGAAGGGGGCCTCGAACTTCTACTGCGAGGGCAAGAAGATTTCCGAGACGAAAGGCGGCGTGCGCAAGGGCAAGAAGGAGTCGCGCACCGAGATCCGCTGCCAGATGCCGAGCAAGGCCCGCATGCTCCTCACGGTGATCCCCGGCCCCGGCGAGAAGCCCGACCCCAACGACTTCGACCTGTACATCGCCACGAGCAACCTGATCCTCGAGTACGACGGCAACAACAAGCGCCTCATCGAGACGCGCCTGCCGCCGGGCGGCACCAAGGGGATGCTGCTGCTCGACTTCATCTCCGGGGCGATCACCGCCCGCGCCGCCGCGGAGCGCTTCGACATCAAGCTGCTCAAGGAAGACGCCAACTACCTGTACCTCGAATTGAAGCCACGGACCTCTGAAGATTTGGGCGACTTCGAGTCGATGGTGCTGGTGCTGTTCCGCAACCTCGAGGGCCAGCCGGCGTACTTGCCGCGGCAGGTCGTGGTGATGCGCAACAAGAACCAGGAAGAGGAGACGTGGGACTTCCCGCGGCCGGCGATCAACGTGCAGGGCTTCGGGCCGGCCGACTTCAGCCCCGCGCCGATCGACAAGAAGACCTGGAACCACGTCGTGCAGTACGCGCCGGCTCAGCGCGGCGGGCTATCGCAGGCCGTCCAGGCCCCCGCCCCCGCGGCGATCCCCGGCCCTGGTGTCGTGCCGACGCCTGGCGTCGTGCCGAAGTAGCCGACCGCCGCACACCCTTCGCCCCACGCCCCGTCGATGATTCGCCGGGGCGTTTTCGTTACTCACCGCCGTCTCACCGCGGCTGCGGCACAATTGGCCCATCGAGGCCGTCGCCTTGGGCGTCGGTTCGCGCTCCCCTGACTCCGAAGGAATGTCCCATGAAGGTGTTGAAGCGTTCCCTGTTGGCAATGGCCGTGTTCGTCGGCGCGGCCGGCCTCGCGGCAGTCCAGGCCCAGCAAGGCGGCCGCGGCCAAGGCGGCGGCTTCGGCGGAGGCCCCGCGTCCCTCGTCCGGTCCAAGACCGTCGCCGCGGACGTGAAGATCACCGAGGAGCAGCAGACCAAGCTCACCGACTGGTCGAAGGAGTTCGCCACCAAGGCCCAGGAGATGATGAAGGCCGGCATGGAAGGCGTCGACCGCACCGACCGCAAGGCGATGGCCGAGAAGATGCCGGCGGTGGCGGCCAAGGTCTCCGCGGCCGCCTACACCGAACTCGCCACGGTGCTGAAGCCCGAGCAGGTCAAGCGGCTGAGGCAAATCGAGGTCCAGGTCGCCGGGCTGCGGGCGTTCAACTCGGCCGACGTGAAGTCCGCGCTGAAGATCGCCGACGAGCAGCAGGCCAAGATCAAGGAGGCCACCGACGGGGCCATGAAGGACGGCCGCGACCTCAACGAGGAGTACGGCGTCACCGGCTTCGCCGGCCGGCCGGCCGACGCCGACAAGGCCAAGGAGTTCGACAAGAAGCGCGCCGCGATCACCAAGGAGACCCTGTCCAAGGTCATGGCCACGATGAGCGCCGAGCAGAAGAAGACCTGGGCCGAGCTGACCGGCGAGCCGATCGACGTGTCGAAGGTCCAGGCCGACATGGCGGCCGGGTTCCAGCGGAAGCCCAAGGACGTCTAAAGTCGCC
>JANXTD010000562.1 GCA_025352585.1 Fimbriiglobus sp. | reverse complement strand
CGGGTGTCAGTCGAGGGTGACGACTTCGCCGCCGTTGATCGTCGCCGCGGCGCGGTACTGGTCGATGGCGATCGAGTCGCGGACGAAGCGCACCGAGCCGTCGGCCAAGCCGAAGTTGGCCCCGCCGGTGTGCAGGCTACGGAACGAGTAGACGTTGAACCAGTCGGCGGCAGGGTACAGGGGCGTCTTGCCGGGGATGCTGGTATTCAAGGGGATCGCGCAGGTTCCAGTCGAGTGATTCGCGTTAGGCCAGCTGCAATGGATGTTTTGCGACGGGAGGTCTTCGCCGACCATGAGGATGTTGCTGGTGCCGTCCTTCATGTTGACGAGCGTCATCTTCCGCTTGCTGTCGGCGCGGAAGAAAGTGCCGTCGCCGTTGTCTAAACCGTTTTTGTCGCCGTTCACCCCGACGACCGTGTAGACGCCGCCCCAGCTCGCCCCGTCCCAGTTGCTGCCGGCCACGCCCTTGTAGTTGGTACTGCCCGCCAGGAAGTTGGGGAAGGCGGCCCGGTCGGTGCGCGCCTGATTACTCGACGAGTCACTCGGGCACAGGAACGTCTTGATTTGCGTGCCGGCGACGGTTTTCGCGACCTTGAAGGTCAGCTGCGGCGTGTTGCCCAAGCCGCCTTGCGTATAGAGGTTGCCTTGCTCGATGTGCGGCAGGATCGCCGACAGCCAACTCCAGAAGACATCGTTGGTTTGGTCACTCCAGTTGCCGGTGGGGGTGACGTTTTGGGGCATGAAGAGATTGACGTCGTGGAAGTTATGAACCCCGAGTCCGATCTGCTTGATGTTGTTCGTACAGGTCATGCGGGCCGCGGCCTCGCGAACCTTCTGGACGGCGGGAAGTAGGAGGCCAATCAAGATCGCGATGATTGCGATCACGACCAGGAGTTCAATCATCGTGAACCCGACGCGACGACGTGTTGCGGTCATTCGACACCTCTCAAGAAATGGGATGCGAGAACTATGACGAAGACTCCGCGAGTGCGGGTCATTTCGCCGAGACTTTAAAGTCGTAAGCACCCGCCGCGGGGGACGGGACGACTTCGACAAGGAAGCCGGACGTGGCGGGGTTGCTGTACTTCGGGGCGACCGAACTCTTGGCCGTGTAGGGATTGGAATTCCCAGCCATTTCGACCGATTCCCCACTCACGGTCACCTGGTACCACCCCAGCGGGGCACCTGGCTGGCTGAAGGTAATGAGGCTGTAGGTGCCGTCAGCGGAGAGGACGCCGATCGGCTCCGTCGTCGTAGTGTTCCCCTTATCTTTGCACGGCACGAAGCGGACGCCACCCTTGGCAAGTGGCACGCCGTCCACGAGGACTTTGCCCGAGACCGTCGTGAGTTCCGGACCCGCGTCGCCTCAGCCCGCCACGAGGGACGCCATCATGCCCATCAACAACGCACCCGCGAAAAGTCGGCGCGACATGATCTGACCCAATATCGATGGTTTATTGTATTATCAGACACGCTTCGGAAGTGGGCTTTCCTAATGACTCTATCATAATCGGCCAGCGGTGCCAGGGTCAAGAGAGAAAAGGGAGTAATTGTCAGGGGTTCCGCACGACCGCAATCGCGTCGGGGTGTCAAGGGGGTCGGCGAAGCAACACCGAAGCATTTGACCTCGCACAAGCCGCTCAGCGTCCGATTGGACGACGAGAAGGGTCGTCGGGTCACGCGGGTTGGTCGTAATTCCGTGCGTGGAACCACGAGAAGTTTTGCACCCACTTCGCGCCGTCCTGGGCCTCAGCGATCTGCTGATCAAACATAGCTGAGCAAATCTCGTCTCGGCTCGCCAGCACGAAGCCCTGGGGGGCGTACTACTGGTACTCCGAGACGCAATCGCCCAGGTCGCCCGGCTCTTGACGGTTCGCGCGCGGGTTCGGGCCGAACCAGATGGTGTGTTGTCAAGGGGGTGATTTTTGACCCCCTCGTGGGGTCGAACGGGGTACCGCTTTTGAGCACGCCGTAGGCGATCGTCAGGAGCTTCCGCATGCACGCGCCGACGGCCGCCATCTTCGGCTTCCCGGCGGCGACGAGCCGCTCGTAGAAAGCCGCCACGAGGGGGTTGAACCGGGTGGCCGTCGGGGCCGGCAGGTCCAGCGCCTTGCGGAGCCGGGCGTGGCCCGCCTTCGACAGCCGGGTGCGCGTCTTGACGCTCGTCCCGGAGCGGTACTCGCTGGGGGCCAGGCCGGCGTACGCGGCCGCCTGTTGAGCGGTGGCGAACCGGGCCGGGTCGGGCAGTTCGGCGAGGAGGGCGGTGGCCGCGACCGGGCCGACGCCGGGGATGGTGCGGAGCAGCTCGCGGCTCGCGCGGAGGTGCTCGTCGGCGGCGACGACGGCGTCGGCCTGGGCCCGGAGGCGGTCGGCCTCTTTCGCCAGGAAGGCGACGACGCGGTCCAGCGACGTGCGGACGGCGGCGGTCAGGCCGGGGGCGGCGAGGCGCGTCTTCTCGCCCGCGGCGAGCCGGCGGAGGTCGTCGCGCCGCCGCGAAAGGGCCTGCCATTCCCGCACCTCCGGGCGGGGCGGGTGCCAGGCGGGGGGCCGCTCGCGCTGCGCGTACTCGGCGATGAGCCGGGCGTCGGCGCGGTCGGTCTTGTTGCCCTGGCCGCGCATCAGGCCGGCGGACTTGACGCGGGCCGGGTTGACCACCGCCACGTGCCGGCCGGCGTCGGCCAGGGCGGTGGCCAGGGCCTCGCCGTACGCCCCGGTGCTCTCCAGGCAGAAGCCGACGGCGGCCCCGGCCGAGCACTCGTCGGCCCACGCGGCGAGCGCGGCGTGGCCGGCCGGGTCGTTGGCGAACGCCCGCTCGCGGGGCTTGCCGCCGGGGCCTGGCAGGAGGCAGGCGTCCAGGGTATCCTTACTCACGTCGATGCCGGCCCAGGCGGCCGGCGGGGCAGTCGCGGTGCGGTCCACGGCGTCGCTCCTCAACCTCACGGGTGCGGGGTCACGCGGCGCGAGCCGGGTGCCCCAGGATGGTATCCGAGGGGAGTGACGCCGGCGGCCGGCACGCGGTCTGGTTCCC
>JANXTD010000558.1 GCA_025352585.1 Fimbriiglobus sp. | reverse complement strand
CGGCTACGAGACGTACCAGCAGTACTTCGTGAGCATGGCGGCCGGCTGGAAGACCGACTACCCGAACGTCCGCCACTACTACGCCTTCCAGATCTGGCCGAAGTCCTGCTCGATGGGCGTCAACGGTTCGGACAACCGCCTCCGCGAGGTGCAGCGGAACTTGCCGAAGCTGTTCTCGAACCTGAGTGTGATGTCCACGCTGGGCATCCGCCCGCCCGGCGGCTGCCACTACCCGCTCGAAGGCTACGCCGAGTTCGCCCGCCTCATCGGGCCGCTGCTCGAACGCGACCTGTACGGCGTCAAGCCCGCGACCTCGATCACCGCCCCGAACCTCCAGCGGGCGTCGTTCACGAGCGACCAGCGCGACGAACTCGCGCTGGAGTTCGACCAGCCGGTGGCGTGGGACGCCAAGCTCGCCGGCGAATTCAGCCTCGACGGCAAGCGGGGCCACGTCGCGTCGGGGGCCGTGCAGGGCACTACGCTGACGCTCAAGCTGCTCGCCCCGTCGGCCGCGAAGACGCTGACTTACCTCGACAGCGCGACCTGGAGCCAGGACCGCTTGCTCCTCGGCGTCAACGGCATCGCCGCGCTGACCTTCTGCGAAGTGCCGCTGCTGCCGATGAAGTGACGCCCCGCCTTGTGACCCCGCGAACTCTCCAACCCACCGAGTCTTCATGACCCGACGACACTGGCTTTGTCTCCTCGCCGCCCTCGCCGCGGTGCTCCCCGCCGTCGGGCGAACCCCCGCCGCCGACCCGGTGCCGCCCGACTTGACGCAGTCCCCGAAGGTCGATCGCCGGCAGACGTACAACCTCGGGGCGACCGGGCTGCGCGGCTGGATTTACACCAAGGCGGCCAACAACCTCGACAGCCAGCAGGGCCGGACGACGACGGCGAGCCGGCAAATCCTCGTGACGCACGTCGGCGCGAAGTCCCCCGCCGACGGCGTCGTGCGGGTGGACGACGTGGTCCTCGGCGTCAACGGCAAGCCGTTCGCCGACGACGCCCGCCAGGCCTTCGCCTTCGCGACCCAGGACGCCGAGGCGGCCGGCGGGCTGCTGCGGCTCACCGTCTGGCGCGGCGGCAAGTCGCAGGAGGTGACGCTGAAACTGCGCGTCCTCGGGGCCTACTCCGACACCGCGCCGTTCGACTGCCCGAAGTCGAAACTGATCTTCGACGAGGCCTGCCGGGTGCTCGAGAAGGAGCCGCTCACCGACAACCTCTGGGGCGCGGTCAACGGCCTGGCGCTGCTGGCGACCGGCCGCGAGGAGTCCGCGCCGCGGCTGCGCGAGTTCGCCCGCAAGCTCGGGCCGAAGACGCTCAAGCTCGAACTCGCCGACGGCGTCACCACCTGGCACTGGGGCTACCGCAACCTGTTCTTGTGCGAGTACTTCCTGGCCACCGGCGACCAGGAAGTCATGCACGCCATCCGCGAGTACACCGTCACGCTGGCCAAGGCCCAGAGCCTCTACGGCACCTTCGGCCACGGCATCTCGATGCGCACCGCGTCCGGCGAGTTGCACGGCTCGATCCCGTCCTAAGGCCCCGTCAACGCCGCCGGCCTGATCGGTAACCTGGCGATTGTCATGGGCAAGAAGTGCGGCGTCACGCACCCCGAGATCGACCCCGCCATCGACCGCGGCGCGAAGTTCTTCGGCTACTACGTCGATAAGGGGTCGATCCCCTACGGCGAGCACATGCCGTGGGCCAGCCACGACAACAACGGCAAGAACGCGATGACGGCGGTGCTGTACGCCGCGCAGGGCGGCCGCGCCGCCGAGTCGCGGTACTTCGCCAAGATGGTGACCGCGTCGTACCGCAACCGCGAGTACGGCCACACCGGCCAGGGTTTTAGCTACCTGTGGGGCGCGCTCGGGGCCAACGCCGGCGGCCCGGACGCGGCGTCGGCGTTCTTCAAGCAGGCCTCGTGGCACTTCGACCTCGTCCGCCGCAGCGACGGCTCGTTCACCTACGACGGCTCCGAGCAGTACGGCGCGGGCAAGACCGACGACGACACCTACTACGGCAAGAGCGGCTACTACGGCCTCAGCCCGACCGCCTGCTACGTGCTGGCGTACTCGCTGCCGCTCAAGAAGCTCCTGATCACCGGCCGCGACGCCCCCGCCGCGAACCGGCTCAGCAAGGCCGACGTGGCCGAGGCGGTCGCCTCCGGCCGCTTCGACCTGGACCGCAAGGCGAAGTCGCCCGCCGAACTCGTGAAGGCGTTCGACGACTGGTCGCCGATCGCCCGCGGCTGGGCCGCCGACGAGTTGGCGCGGCGTCCGGAGGCGAAGGCGATGGTCCCCGCGCTGGTCGCGCTCGCCGAGGGGCCGAGCGCCCGCCAGCGCCAGGGCGCGGCGGAGGCGCTGGGCTACCTGGGGTCGCCCGAGGCGCTGCCGGTGCTGGTCCGGTTGCTGACGCACGAGGACCGCTGGCTGCGGGTCAAGGCGGCGAACGCGCTGCGGAACCTGGGCGACGCCGCGAAGCCGGCGGTGCCGGGGATGCTCAAGGCGGTCGTCGCCACCGCCGAGCCGCTCACGCCGGTGGTCTGGGCCGACCCCATCCAGCTCACCCACGGCGAGTTGGCCGCGGCGCTGTTCAAGGGGCTGTTGCGGTCGTCGATCAAGGGGGTCGACCCGGAGCTGCTCTACCCGGCGATCCGCGTCGTCTCCCGCAACGCCGACGGCATGGCCCGCTCGACACTGAGCGACACGCTGACGAACCAACTCGCGCTCGCCGACGTGGCCGCGCTGGCCCCGGACATCCTCGAGGCGATTCACAGCCCGGCCCCGGCCGACACGATGTTCGTCAACGACATCCGCCTGGCCGGCGTGCGGACGCTGGCCCGCTTCCACTACCGGGAGGCGATCCCCGCCGCGCTGGCGCTGGCGCGGACGCAGAGTCCGCACGGCAGCGAGCGCCGCACCGGCCAGATCATGACGGAACTGCTGCGCTACGGCACCGCCGCGAAGGTGGCGATCCCCGAGTTGAAGAAGCTGGTGGTGCAGTTCCAGGTGGAGAAGGAGTTCCCCGCCAAGGAGCGTAAGCAGAAGATCGACGCCGTGGAGGAGGCGATCAAGCTGCTCGAGGCGGCGGCGACGCAGCCCGAGTTGCGCACCATCCCGCCGGCGAAGTGACGCAAGGCGTCCTGTCGTCTCCGGCCATTTGGCTCCGCCGCGGGCGATCCCGCGCGAACCGACCGCGGCGAGCGGGGGACGAAAGTCCCCCGAGTTCGCTTCCACTTCCGGGAGGCTCCCCAGCGTGGGAGTCCACTCGGGGGACTGTCGTCCCCCGCTCGCCAAGACTTGCGACGGCACAACTGCTGGCAGCGCGACACGTAAGCTGGTGAAGCGAAGGCACGCGGCCACGTCGTCCGGATCCAAGTTAGGAGTTCCTCGACGATCTGTTCTGCAGTTAGACCAGCGGCCATGAGGTCAATGGACATCGCGCACGCGGATTCGCATGCCGCGGACGCACGGGCGGCCGCCGCACTGGAGCGGGTTAATCGTGATGCGGCCGAGTAACGACACAAGTCACTTCATTTCAAGCTGATGCGGAAGCCGAACAAGATTACCGATAGCAAGAGTAGCGAAATCACGCTCAGAAGTACCCGTACATACATCAAGTCACTTCTGATCGCATTTAGCACGTTAGCCTGCTCCGCGATTTTCTCTGAGATTTGGCCCATAAACGCGACTGGAGGCGTTGCCAGCACCGCGCGAAAGCCAGGGAAAAGCGTAAACAATGTAGTCTCACCGAGGTGTCGGCTCAGCTCACTCGAAAACCCGTCGGGATCCCCATGACGGTGGACCCGAGTATCCTTGTCGATATCACCAGAATCGTACAGATTGCAGACATCATATCCTGAGAGCGGTCCTACGGATTTGCCGTCGCACTCTACGACATACATTGCGATCATAATCATTTTTAGGCTGCCTGTCAGGTGGTTCACGCCGGCTGTAGAAATCGCGAGGCTATGGTGGCCATCGTAAAGGTGTTACGACGCGGAGCCAACGACTTCCCTAAGGGAGGCCCGCCACACCCGCCCGAAGCCTGCTGTAACGCCGGACGGCGCTCACAGCAACTCCGCACCGACCGGGGGGCCGAAGTCGAACTCGGGGTGCATGTTCTCCGGCGTGATCGCGGCCAGTATCTCCGCGAGGCTGGTAAACCTCGGTGATGGCAGCGGCACTGGCAGTGGCTCCGGCAACGCGGGATCGTCTTCGGGGTCCGGCATTACAGGATGCCCGGCGTGGACATCTTGATGCCCTTGAACGCCATCTTCAACTGCTCCGGGTTCGGAGCGAACTCCAACGCCGTCGCCTTGTCCACGTCGCCGCGCTCCACGAGCTGACGCAGGTTCTCGGTAAAATCGACCATGCCTTCGAGGAAGCCGATGCGCATGGCGTCCAGGATGCGGTCGTCCTTGCTCTTCAAGATCAGGTCGCGGATCGTCGGGTTCATCATCATGATCTCGTTCGTCGGCACCCGCGACACGCCCGGCTTGATACTCGGCACCAACTTTTGCGCCACGATCGCCTTCAAGTTGAACGCCAAACTCTGCCGGACGGCGTGGTGCTGGGCCGGCGGGAACAGGTCGAGGATGCGGCTGATCGTGCTCGCCGCGGTCGAGGCGTGGATCGTCCCGAAGACGACGTGGCCCGTCTCCGCGGCGTGGATGCCGGCCTCGAACGTGTCCTGGTCGCGCATCTCGCCCACGAGAATGATGTCCGGGTCTTGACGCACGGCGTGCTTCAAGGCGGTGTGCCAATCGACCACGTCGAGGTAGACTTCGCGCTGATTCATGATCGACAGCTTGTCCTCGAAGACGAACTCGATGGGGTCTTCGATCGTCAAGATGTGCAAGGCTTCGCGCTGATTGATGTACTCCAGCATCGACGCAATGGTGGTCGATTTGCCGGACCCCGTCACGCCGGCCAAAATCACCATGCCCTGGTCGTAGTGGCACAGCTTCTCAATGGCGGCGGGGAGGCCCAGCTTCTCGAAGTTGGGGATCGACGTGTTGACGCGCCGGGCCACCAGGGCCAGCTTGCCGCGCTGGCGAAACAGGTTGACGCGGAAGCGGCACTCGTCGAAGCCGACGACGTGCGCGAAGTCGGCCCCGCCGGTCGTGTCGAGGGTCTGCCGCTGCGACGGCGACAGGATCGGGTACAGCAGCTTCTCGAGGTCTTCTTGCGTCAGCGGCTTGGTCGCCATGTGCTGGATGACGTTGCGGAGTCGCAGCATCCCCGGCGAGCCGGCCTTGAGGTGCAAGTCGGAGCCTTCGTGCAGCATCACCGTGCGGAAGAGTTGGTTGGCCGGGAACTCGCCGGGGACCGCGGCGGCGAGGCGCAGGCCGCCGGGCGGCGTCGGGTCGCCGGGGCGCTGGGCGGGGGCGTTCGCGGCGGGGGCGGCGGACGCCATCGGCACGGCCACCGCCGGCGGCGGCGGAACCAGCGGCGCGGCGGGCTTGGCGGTCGGCGAGGGCTTCGCGGGTGCGGACATCGTGACAGGCTCCGGGCGGAGGTTCGGTGCGATCGAAGGGGGACGGTCGGCTCAGGACTTGGGCAGCCGGCGGACGGCGACGCCGCGGGCGGCGAGGTAGTCCTTGGTGTCCGGGATAGTGTACTCGTTGTAGTGGAAGATGCTCGCGGCCAGGGCGGCGTCGGCCCCCGCCTCGAAGGCTTGCCGCAGGTGCTCCGGGTTGCCGGCCCCGCCGCTGGCGACCACGGGGATGTTCACGACCGCGGTGATCGCGCGGAGCATTTCGAGGTCGTAGCCGTTCTTGGTGCCGTCGGCGTCCATCGAGGTCAGCACGATCTCGCCCGCGCCGAGCCGCTCGACTTCGACGGCCCACTCGAGGGCGCGCAGTTCCGTCGGCACGCGGCCGCCGTTGACGTGGACGACCCACTCGCCGTTGACGCGCTTGGGGTCGATGTTGACGACCGTGGCGCAACTGCCGAAGCGGCGCGACACCTCGGCGACCAGCCCCGGATTCCGCACCGCGGCCGAGTTCAGGCTGACCTTCTCGGCCCCGGCCTGGATCAGTTGCGTCGCGTCGTCGAGGGTGCGGATGCCGCCGCCGACGGTGAACGGCATGAACACCTCCTCGGCGACGCGCCGCACCACGTCGAGCATGATGGCGCGGCCCTCGTGAGTCGCGGCGATGTCGAGGAAGACGAGTTCGTCGGCCCCCTGCTCCTGGTACTTGCGCGCCACCGCCACCGGGTCGCCGGCGTCGCGCAGGTCGAGGAAGTTCGTGCCCTTGACGACCCGGCCGCGGTCCACGTCGAGGCAGGGGATGATGCGTTTCATCAGCATATTTTGGGGACCAAACTCGGGGCTTCGGGGGCAAAGATTGGGGGCATGTTAAGGCCGCGCGGCGGGTCAAGTCAAACCGCGCGGCCGGAATTCGTAACGTCGTTTCTTCGTGAAATTCCCGCGTTATCGGGGCCGGGCGGGGTGCGGTCTGGACCTCACGGCGGCCGCGCGGTCGCCGAGTTTCCCCGACTCCCCAACTGAGGTTCTGCACCGTGAAAGACATCGTTGACACCGCCGTGGGCGCAGGCTCGTTCAAGACCCTGGTCGCCGCCGTGACGGCCGCCGGCCTCGTGGACACGCTCAAGAGCGCCGGCCCGTTCACCGTGTTCGCCCCGACCGACGAGGCGTTCGCCAAGCTCCCCGCCGGGACCGTCGAGGCCCTGCTCAAGGACATCCCCAAGCTGACCTC
>JANXTD010000556.1 GCA_025352585.1 Fimbriiglobus sp. | reverse complement strand
GTCACCGACCCAGGGGGTAAGACCGGCCTCACAGCGGCCAGCTACAGAAGACAAGACGCGCCCAAGTTACGGGGCGGCCAGGACGGTCCCGACGACGGCGAGCGTGCCGACGGTCGCGCCGAACAGCGTGACCTCTTCGGGGTACAGGTAGTACGGCACCGGGCTGCCCGGCAGGCACTTGCCGGCGCTGGTGTCGTAGCGCTCGAACAGGTTCGAGGCGACGTGGGCGGGGTACAGCAGGGCGTCCTTGTAGAAGGCCGCCGTCGAGACGAGCGGCTGGATGAAGCCGAGGTCCCAGCCGTAGCGCTCGGAGTTCTTCTCCTCGAACAGCAGCCGGCGGTGGACGACGTAGCCCGGCTCGATGAGGGCCGAGGTGGGGCTGTAGCCGGTCGTCTTGGGCACGTAGGCGACGCCGGTCGCGCCGACCTTGGCCGGCTGCGGCAGGGCGTACTTCGCCGGGTCGAAGACGAACTTCTGGCCGGGCTTGTCCGTCTCGTACTTCTTGCGATCGACCTCGACGAGTTCGTCGAGGATGCGCTGGTTCAACTCCGCGTCGTCGTCGAGGCGGAAGGCGCGGCCGCGGTCGATCGGCGCGACCCTGGGGTCCAGCACCGCGACCGGAGCGGGCGCGCCTTTCGGCTCGGACTTCGGCGCGGCGGCCTTGTCTTCGGGCGAGGTCTCGGGGAACGGCTTACCGGGGAGCTTGCCGGGGTCGGCCGCGGGCGGGGCCTGCGCGGCGACCGGCGTCGCCGCCGGGACGAGTTGGGGCCGCAACTGGTAGGCCGGCACCGCGACCGTGCCGCCCGTCGAGCGCGAGACCGGCAGCGCGACGGCCGGCCGCGTCGTCTCGGCCCCGGCCGGCTTCGACAGCGTCATCGTCGGGGCGGGGGCCAGCACCGGGAGCGGGGCCGGCGGCGTCGGGTTGGCCAGGAACGGCATCGTGCCGGGGACGCTCGGGGCGTCCGCGGGGACGAGTTGCGGCCGCGGCACCGGCAGCGTGGTCGGCGGCTGTTGCGTCGCGGCCTGGGGCGGCGGCGGCAGCGTCCCGCCCGGAAGTTGGGCCGGGGCCGCGCGGCCGGCGGCGAGCGCTACGGCCACGGCGAAGGCGAGTCTAATCCCCGTCGGCCGACGAGTACGCCGTGCCGGTGTAGTTGGGGGCTTCCTGCGTAATAGCGATGTCATGCGGGTGGCTCTCCTGCACCGATGCCCCACTGATCTGGATGAACCGCGCACCGGCGCGCAGCTCCTCCAGCGTCCGTGACCCGACGTAGCCCATCCCGGCGCGGAGTCCGCCCACGAGTTGGAACACGTACGGGGCGAGCGGGCCTTTAAACGGCACCCGCCCTTCGACGCCCTCGGGCACCAACTTCCCGTTGGAGCCGGGGGCGAGTTTCTCGCCCTGCTGGTAGCGGTCCGCGCTGCCCGCGGCCATCGCCCCCAGCGACCCCATGCCGCGGTAGCTCTTGAAGCTCCGGCCGCGGTACAGGATCAAGTCGCCGGGGCTTTCCGCCAGCCCCGCGAACAGCCCACCGATCATCACCGCGCTCGCCCCCGCGGCCATCGCCTTGGAGATGTCGCCCGAGTAGCGGATGCCCCCGTCGCCGATCAGCGGCACCCCGGACCCCCTGAGCGCCCTGGCGACGTTCAGGATGGCCGAGATTTGCGGCACCCCGACCCCGGACACGACCCGCGTCGTGCAGATCGACCCCGGCCCGATGCCGACCTTCACCGCGTCGGCCCCGGCGTCCGCCAGCGCCTTCGCGCCTTCCGCCGTCGCGACGTTGCCGGCGATCACCTCGATCGCGTGGCGGCGCTTGATCTCGCGCACCGTCTCGATCACGTTCTTGCTGTGCCCGTGCGCCGAATCGACGACCAACACGTCCACGCCGGCGCGGATCAGCGACGCCGCCCGCTCGTAGTCGTGGACCCCGATCGCCGCCCCGACCCGCAGTCGCCCGCGTCCGTCCTTGCACGCAAGGGGGAAGTTCTCCGTCTTCTCGATGTCCTTGATCGTGATCAACCCCTTCAGCCGGTAGAGATCGTCCGTCAGGAGCAGTTTCTCCACCTTATTTTTCAGAAGGATTGATTCCGCCTCCTGAAGGGTCGTTGTCTCGGGGGCCGTGACGAGGTTGTGCTTCGTCATCACCTCTTCGAGCTTCTGGTCGTTGTCTGTGAGGAACTTCAAGTCGCGGCGGGTCAAAATCCCGCGCAGGAACTTCTCGTCGCCGACGGTGATCGGCACGCCGGAGATGTGGTGCGTCTGCATGATCTGCCGGGCGGTGCCGACGGTCGCGTCCGGCGGCAGCGTGATGGGGTCGGTGATGACGCCGTTCTCGGAGCGCTTGACCTTATCGACCTCGCGCGTTTGCGCCACGACGTTCATGTTCTTGTGGATGACGCCGATGCCGCCCTCAGACGCCAGCGCGATCGCCAACTCGCTCTCGGTGACGGTGTCCATCGGCGACGACACGATGGGGATGTTGAGCCGGACGTTGCGGGTCAGCCAGGTGCGTACGTCCACGTCGCGCGGCACGACCTCGCTGTAGCCGGGTTCGAGGAGCACGTCGTCGAAGGTGATCCCTTGATAGGCGATGCGGTCGGGCACGGGGCAACCTCCGGGGGACACTGCGAGTAGTCGGGCATTATACGAAGCCCGCCGGCGCGGCCCCTCCCGCGGCCGTGGCGGTATAATCCCCGCTGCCCCCGACGCCACCCCAATGGGACCACCCATGCGCCACCCCGTGACGATTTCCCTCGCCGCTTTCCTGCTCAGCGCGGCCGCCTTGCCGGCTCAAGGCCCGACGCCGGCGGAACTCTTGAAGAACCTTCCGGGGCCGTTCAATACCCTCGCGGTGGTGAACGTCGAGGCCATCCTGAACTCGCCACGCGGCAAGAAGGACGGCTGGGACAAGCTCGACCGCACCGCCTACCTCGCCGGCGCGATCCCCGTGAACCCGGCTGTCGAGCGAATCGTCGCCACGACCGAGTTCACGCCCGGCCAGCGCCGCGAGAGTTCCGCCCAGGCCGTCGTGCCGGTTAAGAAGCCGATCGACCTCGCAAAAGTCTCCGAGAGCTTGCGTGGCCAACTCGTCGAAATCGCCGGCCAGCAAGCCGTGTCCACGTCGGCCGGCAGTTACCTCGTCAAGCTCGA
>JANXTD010000548.1 GCA_025352585.1 Fimbriiglobus sp. | reverse complement strand
CGTCACCGAGGTTGCCGGGTCGATCGCCGTGGACGACGGCACGACCCACGTCGGCGACTTCGCCGCGGCCGGCGTGACCGCGCTCGTCGTGGACGCCGGCGCGGGCGACGACACCGTGGTCGTCGGCCCGACCGTGACCGCCCTGACCACGCTCCACGGCGGCGTGGGCAATGACCGCCTCTTCGCCGGCGGCGGCCCGGCGACGCTCGACGGCGGCCCCGGCGACGACTTCTTGCGCGGAGGGCTGGGGTCAACGGCGTTCGTCGGCGGCCCCGGTCGCAACGAGTTCGTCCGCGTCCGCCCGACGGACATCGCCGTACCCGGCCCGCAAGACCGGCTGTTGCTCGACACGCCCGACCCCGCCGCCGGCCCCGCCCCGACGCTCTCCGTTGACGACGTGACCGCCTTGCTCCGCCGCGCCGCCGCCGCCTCCGCCAGCTCCGACGGCATCATCGTCGTCGTCGATCGCGGCGGCCGCATCCTGGGCGTCCGCGTCGAGTCGGGCGTCGCCACCGAACTCACGTCGGACCCCGCCCTGCTGGCGTTCGCCGTCGATGGCGCGGTGTCGCTGGCGCGCACCGGGGCGTACTTCGCCAACGACCAGGCCCCGCTGACCTCGCGCACCATCCGCAGCCTGAGCCAATCGACGATCACCGAGCGCGAGGTCAACTCGAACCCGAACGTCACCGACCCCAACTCGACGGTGCGCGGCCCCGGTTTCGTCGCCCCCGTCGGCGTCGCCGGGCACTTCCCGCCGGGCATCGCCAACACACCGCAGGTCGATCTATTCGCAATCGAACACACCAACCGCGACGCGACCTTCGCCCCCGGACCCGACGGCATCCGCGGTACGCCCGATGACGTGCCGTTGGCCCAGCGCTTCAACGCCGACCCCGCCTTCGTGACCGCCGGCCAGGAGCTAGTCCCGCCCGACGGTTACGGGGCGACCTCCGGAATCGGCGGCGTCACGGCCAACGGCCGGCCGGTGTCGCAGGGCCGCGGGATTGCGACGCTTCCCGGCGGCGTACCGATCTTCAAGAACGGCCGGCTGGTCGGCGGCATCGGCGTGTTCTTCCCCGGCAAGACCGGCTACGCCACCGAGTCGAACTCGCCACTCGGCACCACCTACGACCCCAAGAAGCCCGACCGCACGCTCGAAGCGGAGTGGATCGCCTTCGCCGCCGCCGGGGGGACGCAGACGGCCATCGGTGGTCTCCCGACGACACCGATCGGCGACCTCGGCGGCGTGCCGTTACCCGCCGGGCTCGGCTCGCCGGCCGGCCGCATCGACCTCGTCGGCATCACCCTCGACGTGTTCGGCCCCGGCGGCGCGGACCGCGGCCGCGACGCGCTGATCGCCGAGAGTCGGGCCGTCGGGCGCGGCTCGCCGGACGACGGTACCAACCTCCGCGTCACGCCGACGAACATCACGATCCTCGCCGGCCACGCCATCCCCGACGGCTGGCTGGTCCGACCGCACGCCGGGGACGGCATCACCCAAGCCGAGGTCGAGCGGATCATCGCCCAGGGGCTGGAGCAAGCGGCCAAGACGCGCGCGGCCATCCGCTTGCCGTTGGGCAGCCGGGCGAAGTTCGTCTACGCCGTGGCCGACCGCCGCGGCAACGTCGTCGGGCTGTACCGCGAGCCGGACGCGACGGTCTTCTCGATCGACGTGGCGGTCGCCAAGGCCCGCAACGTCGCCTATTACGCCGACGCCGTGGCGCTCCAGGCGGCCGACCGCGTCGCCGGAGTCGCCCCTGGGGTTGCGTTCACCAACCGGACCTTCCGGTACTTGGGGTTGCCGCGCTTCCCCGAAAGTGTCGAGGGGTCGTCGCCCGGCCCGTTCTCGCAGCTCAACGACGGCGGCGTCGATCCCGGCACCGGCCGGCAAGTCGGCCCGCCGTTGCCGGCGTCGGCGTACCAGAGTGTGGTGGGGTACGACGCCTTCCACCCGAGTACGAACTTCCGCGATCCGGCCGACCGGCTCAACCAGAACGGCATCGTCTTCTTCCCCGGCAGCGCCCCACTCTACCGCAAGTCGCAGTTGATCGGCGGCTTCGGCGTGAGCGGCGACGGGGTCGATCAGGACGACGTGACCACCATCAGCGGCCAGTCCGGCTTCGACCCGGTCGGGGTGCTGAGGGCCGACGAGGTGTTCGTCGGCGGGGTGCGGTTGCCGTACCAGAAGTTCAACCGCAACCCCGAAGGTTGAGTGTCAACGATGTGTCAGAAACTCCGACTCGCCCTGTTCGCCGTGGTCGTGACCTGCGGGCCGGCCGACGCCCAGCGCTTCGCCGAGCGCACCCCACCGCCACGTGCCTCGGCCGTCGCCCCCGCCTGGCCGGCCGACGGCGTCCCACCGCTGGCCCGGTACGTCCGACCGTCGACAAGCCTGAAGTTGGGCGTCGGCACCATCCACGGCACCTTCGGCTACGACTACGTCAACCGCCGCCCCGGCCGCGTCTTCCTGACGCCGAGTGTGGACCCGTCGCGCGGCCCGTCGATCGCGCGGGCCTACCGCACCGACCCGGTGGTCACGTACGACCCGATCGCGTTGCGTCCGGTCCGCAAGGCGGTCATCGCGGCGAAGGGCGAGTAACGAGAGTCGGTTACCGCGCCGTCACCACCAACTCGCGGTAACCGTACGTGTCATCGACCTCGCGTCCGAACGCCACGTCGGATAACTCCACCACCACAACCTCGGCCGTCGTGTAAACGACGCAGCCGTCGAGCAGGTGTCCGCCGGACATTGCCCCCGACTCGTCGGACACCGCCAGGTGGAAGTGCCCGCCGCTTGCGGAGAACGTGCCGACCAGCGACACGATCTCGAAGTGGCCGCGTCGCGTCACGCCGTCGGGTCGGTTGGCGTACCTCAGGCAGACCTCGGTGAGGCTGCCGACGCACGTCACAACCGCCGCCGCCTTCATCTGACGACACGCGGCGAACCCGAGCAACGATTGCCGCAGGTCCGACCCCGGCGTCAGGCGGAAGGCGTACGCCGTCACGCCCGACGGCACCGACACGGGTGTCACAAGCTACTCCGGGGAGATCGTTTCGCCGCGGGCGGGGGTCTCGCCGGCCGACCAGGCGGGGTCGCTCACACCGCTGCTGATGAAGCGCACCGAGCCGTCGGCGAAGGCGGCCTGGATGCCGCCGCTCGTGATGCTTTGCGACTTCAGGCAGTGGGCGTTGTCGGACGGCGGGTTGAACTCGGGCTTCAACATGCAGCGGCACATCCACGGGTCGGTGCCGGTCCACGAGGTCGGGACGGTCCCGCCCTTGTTGACGAACCCCGTCCGCGGCCAGTAACCGTTGACGTACAGCGACGTCGGCGTCATCCCGTTAGCCCACTGGGCGTCGCCGGGGTACTGGTTTCCGGTCAGCGCCGGGGTGAAGTCACCAGGGATCGTGCGCGGATCGACGCCGTAGCCCCAGAGGGTCGCCCCGAAGCGGGGGTTGCCGGCCGGGCGCTCCACCACGGCGTACTTCTCGTTGAAAATGATCGTGTTCGACAGGCCGTCCTGAATCTTCGTCAGCCGCGCGCCTTGATCGCCGAAGACCTGCCAGTTCGCGCCGTAACTGCTCAGGCCCCACATAGTGTTGCCGGCGTTCGCCCAGGCGGGGTACGGGTTGGCGGCCCCGGTGGCGGCCGACCACGACGGGGCACCGGTCGGGAGGTCGAACAGTCCGTCGCCGGTCATCGTCTTGTCGGCCGGGTGCTTCAGCACCTTGAGGGACACCGACCGGGCGGCGTCCGGCCCCAGGTCGTACACGGCGTTCTGCTCCAGACTCGGCAACAGGTGGTAGAAGATCGACCCGGACACGCCGGCGGCGTTGACCTGGCCGAAGATCGGCGGCGTGATCTGCCGGG
>JANXTD010000545.1 GCA_025352585.1 Fimbriiglobus sp. | reverse complement strand
GTGGGGGCCGGCGGCTTGACCGGGGCCGGCGGCTCGACGGGGACGGGCGGCTCGACGGGGACGGGCGGCTCGACGGGGTCGGGCTGCACCCTAAGGCGGTTAGCCACGTCGTCGAGGAAGGCGTCCCTCTCGGCCGCCGCCTTGGCGGCCCGCTGGGCCTCCTGCTCGGCCGCCTTCGCCTCCATCTGGGCCTGCGCCGCCTGCAACTTGGTGCCGATGACCCCCGCCGACGCGACCATCAGCGCGACGCCGGTGAGCTGGAGCAGCATCGGCCTCCACGCCTTCTTGAAGTGGACGAACAGGAACGCCCACTGGCCGAGGCCGCAGCCGCAGAGCATGGCGAGGCCCCACAGGACGTGCTCCTTGAACCCGACGACCAGGAGCCAGATGCCCGCGCCCATCGAGAGCAGCAGGCCAACCAGGTAGACCACGACGAGCACGGGGGAGATGTCTTGGAACGGCGGCGGGAACATGGATCGACTCCGGGTCATTCGGGCGGGACTCTGTTAAGATACGCCTTGCCCACCCCGCCGCCGCCGCGAGCCTCCCCGATGCCGCAACTCCGACCGCTCCTCGCCCTCCTGATCGTCCTGGTGCCGGCCGCCGCGTCGGGGGCCATCAAGAAGCCGCTGCCGCTGAAGGACGTGATCGCCCAGGAAGAAGTCATCGTACTGGCGACGGTCGATGCGGCCGACCCGGACAAGCCATCGGTCGTGTTCAAGGTCGCCGAGAATTTGAAGGGCAAGCCGCCGGCCGAGCGACTCGCGGTCAACATGACCGGCGACAGCGAGGCGACGAAGTTGAAGCAAGTCCCCGAGTTGATGGCGCGGCTCACCGCCGGGCGCAAGGCGGTGCTGTTCGTGTCGAAGCACGAGACGATTTACACCTGCTTCGCGTTCTGCGAGGGGACGTGGCTGCAACTCCAGGGGACGCCCGACGGCGAGGCGGTGCGGTGGTCGCTGCTGCACGCGGAGCCGTACCTGCGGCGCACCTTCGCCGGCACGACGGCGGGCCTCGTGGAAGTCGTGAGCGGGAAGACGCCGGCCCCGGCGTGGGGCGAGAAGGAGCCGCCCGGCTACGGCCCCAAGCCCGAGCCGGAGCCGAAGAAGTGCCAGGCGGTCGGCGGCCCGGCGCTCTTCGCGGTGATCCCGTCGTTCGTGCTGTTGGGGCCGCTCGCCCTGCTCGCGGCGATCTTCCCCGCCTTCGCGGTGCGGCTGGCGTTCGTCCTGACGCGCTGGCGGGCGCTGCTCGCCACGGCCAGCACGACGAGCACGATCGCGCTGCTCGACTACTGGCTGCGCGACGCCGGCTGGCTCACCGCGTCGCGCTACACCACCCCCGCCGCGGTGGCGGTCCTGCTGCTGGCGGTGACGCTCGCCGGGGCGTTCTGGTCGGCGCGGCGCTACCGCCGGCTCGCCGCCGACGAGCCGGGCGCGACCGCGCCGCCGTCGGGCCGGGCGCTGCAAGTCCTGGCGGCGGTCGCCGCGGTTCTGGGGGCCGTTCTCGTCGGCTTCGGGGCGTACGCCGGGCGGGGCGAGCTGGTCGTGTCGCCGTGGCGCGAGTTCACCGCGGTCGGCGTGGGCCTGGCCGCGGCGGCGGTCTACGCCGGTTACCGCAAGCTCACGCCGTCGGACGCGCCGGGGCTGCAACTCGGGGCGTCGCCGGAGACGGTGGCGCTCGGGGCGATGGCGATTTTCGGCGGGGTGCTCCTGCTCCAGTCGCCCGCGGTGGCCCCCGCCGTGCCGGGCGTCGCGCTGGGCGAGGTGGTCGTCGGCGAGGCGGCGGCGGCGGCGAAGGTCGCGTTCGGTAACGCTCGCATCCTCTGGGAGACGGCCGAGGTCCACGAGGTGCTCTCCGGCGTCAACGCGGTTAACGGCCGGCTCTACTTCGGCACCGCCAAGGCGACCGGCTTCCGCCAGTCCGGCGCGGTCTACTGCGTCGATGCGGGCACCGGGGCCGAGGTCTGGAAGTTCACCGAGGGCGGGCAGTTGAAGCCGGTCTTCGCCCGGCCGGTCGTCCACGGCGGGGTGGTGTTCAGCGGCGAAGGGCTGCACAGCGACAACGCCCGCCGGCTCTTCGCCCTCGACGCGGCGACGGGGTTGCCGGCGTGGCCGAAGCCGTTCGAGACGACGAGCCACACCGAGGGCGCGGCGGTGATCGCCAACGGTGCCGTGATCTTCCCCGCCGGCGACGACGGGGTGTACGCGGTGGACGCCAAGACCGGGGCCGAGCGCTGGCACCTGCACGGCGGCCCGGAGACGAAGCTGCACATCGACACCGACCCGGCGCTCAGCGGCGACCGGCTGTTCGTCGGCAGCGGCTACCGCACCCGCTGCCTGCTGGCGATCCACGCCGTCACCGGGAAGGAACTCTGGCGGACGCCGGCCCCGCACCGCTCCTTCGGGGCACCGCTGGTCTGCGGCAAGCTCGTCGCGTTCGGCCTCGGCACCGGCAACCTGTCCGACGACTTGACCCACGAACCCGACGAGGGCTTGCCGCCGGAAGAGACCCCCGGCGGCGCGGTCGTCGCCCTCGACGCGGCGACCGGCAAAGTCGCCTGGCAGTTCGACACGCCGAAGTCGGTCCACACCGCGCTGAGCGCCGACCGCCGCACCGTCTACGCCGCCAGCCGCGACGGCACGCTCTACGCCCTCGACCGCGCCACGGGGAAGTTGCGCTGGCAGCGGCGTTGCGGCGCGAGCTTCACGGCCGGCCCGGTCGTCGCGGCCTACGCCGGCGGGGCGCTGCCGCTGGCGGTCTACGCGGTCACGACGGCCGGGGTCGCGGTCGCGCTCGACCCGGCCGACGGCGCGATCCTCTGGACCCGCGACTTGGCGATTGACCTCGGCCGCGAGCTGCAAGTCTTCTCGACGCCGACGCTCACGCAAGTCGGCGAGACGCGCCGACTGCTCTTCGGCGCGATGCTGACTCACCCGGCGACGCGGGCGAAGTCGGCGGCCGTCATCACGCTCGACGACGTGTTGGCGGAGTGACGGTTTTGTGAGCGCCGACGCTCGGGGGACACCGGTGGACGACGAGGCGGCGTTCCTGGCGGCGATGCGGGCGGCCCCGGAGTCGCGGCTGACGCGGCACGTCTACGCCGACTGGCTCGAGGAGCGCGGCGACCCCCGGCACGAACTCGTCCGCGTCTGCGAGGCAATGCGGGGCGTGCCGGTCTGGTCCGACGACTATTGGCAGTTGAAGGCCCGGCGCAACGAGCTGTGGACGCAGTTCCCGATCGAGTGGCTCGAAGCCACGGGCTACGACGGCAGCGACTACGACCCGATCTTCCGCGACGGCGTCCCCGACGGCGTGCGCGAGCGCTGGCGACTGATCCGCGAGTTCACCGAGCGCTGGCACGGCGTCAGCGTCCCGGACGTGGGCAGCCAGCGCGACGTGATCGCCCGCGAAGAGGCGCGGCTGGGGCTGACACTGCCGGAGTCGGTGCGCGAGTTCGTGGCGTTCGCGCACGACTTGGTCATCAACGGCGTTGCAGCCGACGAGGGGTGCAAGCAACTGCTATCGCACATCAACGCTTGGATGGGTTATGACCTCAATGCAATCGGAAATCCACCGTCTTTAAGCCTGATGTTTGCTGGTCCGAATCCGGGAGGGGTTGAGGAGTGGGTTGTCACTTCGCGGGAAGACTTGATCCAGGCCGACCCGCGGACGAAGTACTTATGCTTATACCCGCCGGACGGGAGGCAGACACTTCACGAAGAGCAGCCGCACTTGAGCCTCGCAATCTTGAATTGGGGCTTCGAGGCGTTACCGGCGGCGGGGTGGCATCGAACCGCATTTCGTGACACGGACACTATCCGCACTCGACTCGCGGCCTTCTTCCCGACTCACGCCCGCTTCGCCGACGCCGACGTATTCGAGTCGCCTGAGGTCACCGTGATCGTCAACGGGCTTCGGACATCCGAAGAGGGTCAGATTCAGATGATTCAGGTCATTGTCCGGCGACCAGTCCCGGCGGAACGCATCCCTCCGTACTTGTTCGTAGACGACCCTGGTCATGATTGGTGGGGTTCTTCCGGGATGTTGGCCCACGCCAGCGACCGCCAGCGGTGGGCCGAAGCCGGCATCCACGAACCGCAGTGGGTCAGCGTGTTGCGGCGCGCCGAGGCCGCACGCACGACTGCGGCCGGCGAGCCGGAAGCGTGAGCGCCCGGAGTTCTTCCGCAACGTCGCTGACGCGAAGCACTCCGGGCGCTCACGCTCTTGGCTCGCCAAAGGCAAACTCCGCGCGCCGCCACTACACTGACACTTCGCCCCCGGAGTGTCCCCCGTGCGCCGACTCGCCCTGTTCGCACTCGTTCTCGTGCTCGTCTACCTGGCGACCGGCGTCACGCAGGTCGGGCCGGAGGAGCGGGCCGTCGTGCGGCGCTTCGGGCGGGTCGTGGCGCGACCGGGGCCGGGGCTGTGGGTCGGCCTGCCGTGGGGCGTCGATCGCGTCGAGAAGGTGCCCGTCCGCACCGCCCGGCAGCTCGAAGTTGGCTTCACGCTCGACTCCGTCGAAGACGCGGGGGTGACGCCGCCGGGGCAGTTTTTGAGTGGCGACGAGAACCTCGTCAACGTCCGGCTCGTCGTCGAGTACGCCATCGACGACCGCGACGGCGAACTCGAACACTACCTCGCCCACCGCGACCGCGCCGATGCCGTGCTGACCCGCGTCGCCGAGACGCTGACCGCGGAGTGGGTCGCCGCGCACACCGTCGATGAGGCGCTGCTGACCGGCCGCGCCGCACTCCCCGCCTGGCTGACGCCGCGACTCACCGAGCGCCTCGCCGGGCAGCGGCTGGGCGTTTTGGTGCAGCGCGTGAGTGTCGAGGCGTTGGCCGCGCCGGGGGAGGTGCGGGCGGCGTTCGAGGCCGTGAACCAGGCCCAGGCGGCGATTTCGGTGCGCGAGAACGAGGCCCGGCTGGAGGGCAACCGCCGGGCGCGCGACGCCGACGCCGCCCGCTTCAAGGCGTTGCAACAGGCGGCGTCGTACCGCACCGAGAAGCTGACCCTGGCGGCGGCGGAGGCGGCCGCGTTCTCGGCGCGACTCGAGCAGCACCGGCGGCTCAAGGTCACCAACCCCGACTTGCTCGCGGCGATCTGGTGGGACGAGATGGGCCGCACGCTACTGAGCATGAAGGGCCGCGGGCGGGTCGATCTACTCGACCAGTACCTCGGGGCCGGCGGGCTGGACGTGACGCAGTTCTTGCCGCCCAAGAAGAAGTGACGGGGGGCGGGCCGTGGCCAAGTTGATCGTCCTCGCCGGCCCCGACGCCGGGGCGCAGTTCGCCCTCGACGAGCCGCGCGTCACCGTCGGCCGGCACTCCTCGAACACGCTGCCGCTGCTCGACCACCGCGTGTCGCGCAAGCACCTCGAACTGCGGCTGACCCTCGCCGGCGGGCACCAGCTCTTCGACTTGCAGAGCGGCAACGGCACGCAGGTCAACGGCCGCCACGTCCAGGTGATCGACCTGCGCCCCGGCGACCAGATCGCGCTGGGCGACACGCTGCTGATGTACACGACCGACGGCGACGGTCTCGGCGCAGGGGCGGCGGCCTCGGTCACGCTCGGCCCCGCCCCGCCCGACGCGACGCGGCTGGTGTTGCAGAGCACCCCAGAATACCCGTCGGCGATCGTGCGGCGCGTCGCGGCCGACGCCGGGCGGCAGGCACTCCGTCAACCGGACGCGGTCACCAGCGAGTGGCTGCGCGGCCGGCTGGCGAGCCTGGCGGTCATGTACGAGGCGTCCGACGCGGTCAGCCGCATCGCCGACGTGGGCGAACTGCTCGCCCGGCTACTCGACCTGATGTTGCGCACCACCGAGGCCGACCAGGGCTGTGCGCTGTTGCTCGACCCCGAGACAGGGGCGCTGGAGCCGCGGGCGGTGCGGAGTCGCGCCGGCGCGACGGGTGGGGAGTTCGTCGTCAGCCGCACCATCGCCGACTACGTCTTGCAGTCCGGCGAGGGCGTGCTGCTCGCCGACGCCGCGGGCGACGCCCGCTTCGCCGGCGGCGCGAGCGTCGCCCGGCACCGCCTGCGCGAAGTGATCTGCGTCCCGCTCGCCGGCCGGCACGGGACCGTGGGCGTGATCTTCCTCGACACGACCGCCGACCACGCGGCCGACGCCACGACGTTCACCGACGACCACCTGACGCTCGCGGTGGCGGTGGCGCACCAGGCGGCGATTGCGGTCGAAGATGCCCGGCACTCCGCGCAGTTGCTGCACGCCGAGCGGCTGGCGGCCGTGGGCCAAACCATCGCGGCGATGTCGCACCACATCAAGAACATCATGCAGGGCGTCCGCTTCGGCTCCGACATGGTCCGCATGGGCCTCAACGACGACCGCGACTTGCTGGTGAAGGGCTGGCGGCTCGTCGAGAAGAACCAGGGCAAGATCGACGACCTGATCCTCGACATGCTCAGCTACTCCAAGGAGCGCGAGCCGGCGCTGGAGGAGGTCGATCTGCTCGCGCTCGCCGCCGACGTGATCGACATCGTCCGCGGCCGCGCCGAGCGCTCCGGCATCGCCGTCGAGTGGCAGCCGGTGACGCTGCCCCTGGTCACCTGCGACCCCGACGGCATCCACCGGGCGCTGTTGAACATCCTGTCGAACGCCGTGGACGCACTGAGCGAGACCGACGAGCCGCGCGTGGTCGTGACGACGGCGCTGGCGGACGGCTTCGCGGAACTCGTCGTGACCGACAACGGCCCCGGCGTCCCAGCGGCCCGCGTCGCCGACCTGTTCAAGCCGTTCGTGAGTACCAAGGGTTCGCGCGGCACCGGGCTGGGGCTGCCGGTGAGTCGTAAGATCCTCCAGGAGCACGGCGGCGACGTGACCGTCGAGACCGAGCCGGGCCGCGGCGCGACCTTCCGCCTGCGCATCCCCCACCCGCCCACCGTCCGGAGTGAGTCATGAGTGTGATCGGCAAGCGCGTCGCGGTCCTGGTCGAGCAGCAGTACCAGGAGATGGAAGTCTGGTACCCCGTGTACCGCCTGCGCGAGGCGGGTTGCGTGGTGCGGCTCGTCGGCCCCGCGGCTGGCAAGACGTACGCCAGCAAGCTCGGCTACCCGGTGACGAGTGACACCGCCGCGGCCGACGTGACGGCGAGCGACTTCGACGCACTCGTGATCCCCGGCGGCTTCGCGCCGGACTACATCCGCCGCAGCGAAGCGATGCTGAAGCTGGTACGCGACATCACCGCCGCCGGCAAGCCGACCGCCGCGATCTGCCACGGCCCGTGGGTCCTCTGCTCGACGACGGCGATGAAGGGCCGCAAGGTGACGTGCTACAAGTCGATCCGGGACGACGTGGTCAACGCGGGCGGCGAGTACGTTGACGCCGAAGTCGTGGTTGATGGCAACATCATCACGAGCCGGACGCCGGAGGACTTGCCGGCGTTTCTCAAAGCGATCCTGGCGGCGCTGGAGGCCCAGTCGTGACCGCGCCCGTGCTCGTGACCGGCTCCGCGGGGCGACTCGGCCGCGCCGCCGTGGCCGCGCTGCTCGGAGCGGGCGTCGAGGTACGCGGCTTCGACCGCCGGCCCACGCCGGGGCTGCCGGGCGCGACGGTGGCCGAGTTGACCGACGCCGTGGCGGTGCGTGAAGCGGTGCGGGGCACGCGCTGCGTGATCCACCTGGCCGCCGCGCCGGACGACGCGAAGTACCCGCGCGGCGACGCCCCGGACGACGGCGACAACTTCTTGAGCGAACTCGTGCCGGCGAATGTGGTCGGGCTGTACCACGTCCTCGAAGCCTGCCGCACCGAGGGCGTGAAGCGCGTCGTGCTGGCGTCGAGCGGGCAGGTCGTCGCCGGCGACTTCCACGACCACGCCTTGCCGGCCACGGTGACCGCGTTGCCGACGCCGCGCTACCTCTACGCCTGCACCAAGGTCTTGATGGAGGCGATGGGCGGAGTCTACGCCCGAAATCACGGCCTCGACGTGCTGAGCGTACGGCTCGGCTGGTGCCCGCGCGACGCCGGGCAAGTCGCCGAGATCGCGGCCGCCCCGGACTACCAGGACGTGTACCTCAGCCCGACGGACGCCGGTACGTTCTTCGAGCGTGCGGCCAACGCCGCGTGGCGGGGGCACCACGTCGTCTACGTCACGAGCCGGCACCTGCGGCAACTCTGCTACGACCTCGCCCCGACGGCGCGGCTGCTGGGGTGGTCGCCGCGCGAGAACTGGCCCACGGGGGCGGAGGCGTGAGCGTCGGTTCGGCTCTTCTGGAGCTGGCCTCTGTGAGGCCGGACCGGCGCAAGCCGGCTCTGTCTTCGTCTTCTGGAGCTGGCCGCTGTGAGGCCGGTCTTCCTTCCTGCGTCGGTGGCCCCAACGTGTGGGAAGCCGACCGGCCTCACAGCGG
>JANXTD010000544.1 GCA_025352585.1 Fimbriiglobus sp. | reverse complement strand
CGGGTGTCGGTCGCCACGAGCCGGGCCTTGCCGTTCTCGGCCTCCCAGAGCACCCCGGTGACGGCGTAGCGCGTCGATTCGCGCTTCTCGACGGCGAAGGCGGTGCGCTTCAACATCGTCCGCAACACGCCCGCGGTGATCTCGTGGTACTCCTTCGTTTCGTCGAAGGCCGGGATCTCCGGGAACTCTTCGGGGATGCCCGACGGCAACTCGAAGCGGCCGGTGCTCGTGCGGATCGTCGTCGTCTCCTCGCCGACGTTGATCGTGATCTCGGCGTCCTGCGTCTCTTGCAAGATGCTGGCCAACCGCGGCGGCGGCAGGATGGCGGCCCCGGCGCGGGTGACCTTGATGCCGCGCAACTCGTAGCGGATGCCGACTTCGTTGTCGGTGCCCATGAGGATGAGCCGGTCGCCCTCCGCGACGGCCTTGAGGTTGCCGAGGATCGGCTTCGTCGTCCGGGCGGCGACCGCCATCATGACGATCTTGACCGCCGCGAGCAGCGAGTCGCGTTGACAGGTCACCAGCATGGTTCGCCTCCTGAGTGGTTCCGCTTCGGGTCGCGGGCCTTGCTATACCTTCTCCCTTTAAACAATGCAGTAGCAGTGGTAAGGCGAGGGGCATCTCTGGCGCGCGTTCGAGAAAGTGCGTTGCCCGCTCGGCGAATCGTGGCGAATCGCCAAAGTCATAGGCTGGGGAAAAGTGGACGCGCCGGCGTTCACGCCCGGACGCGCCGAGACGCGCGGATACACGGGCGGTTCGCCGACGACGCCGCACGGGCCGTGCGCGCCAGCGAATGACGAACGCGCGCCGGTCGCGCGTCGGGTTGTCCCCAGGCCGCGCGTCAATGGAGTTCGGCCGTCAACTCCCGCAAGGTGCGGGCCAGTCGGTCGTCGGTCGCCGCCAACGCGGTCACCTTGCGCCAGGCGTGCAGGACCGTCGTGTGGTCCCGCCCGCCCAGCGCCGCGCCGATCTTCGGCAGCGACAAGGTCGTCGTCTCGCGGGCCAGGTACATCGCTACCTGACGCGGCACCAAGGCGTTCGATCGCCGCGACGGCCCGAGGAGTTCTTTGACCGGGATCGCGTAAACCGCGGCGACCCTCTCGACGAGGCGTGTCATCGGCGACACCGCTACCTCAGCCTGCCCATTTTGGAGGAAGTGCTTTACGCTTTCTGCGTCGAGTGCGTCGTCGGGGCGCTTTCCAGTGGCGGCGAGGGCTTTGAGGGTCGCGAGGGCCCCCAGCATCGGCCGCACGCCCGCGCCGGCCGTCAGATCGAGCAGCGCCGACACCCCGCACGCGGCCAGGGGCAAACCGAGTTCGCCGGCCTTGTGGGTGAGAAGCTCGCCGCGCGCCGCCCGGCCGAGCGGTTCCATCTGCACGACCAACCCCGCCGCGAGCCTCGACGTGAGCCGGCGCGGGAACTTGCCGAGGTGCGCCGGCCCGACGTTGGCCGTCAAAACCGTGACCCGCCGCCGCGCCGCCCGGTGGTCGATCAACTCGATGAGCGCGGCGACACTGCGGGTCGGCAGGTGTTGCACGTCTTCGACGGCGACGAAGTCGAGCGCCAGCAGTTCGGCGAACGCCGTGGCCGCCTCGCCGTCGGGGTCGTCGGCCCGTCGCCGTGGCAACTCGCGCGCGGCGATGGCGCGGGCCGTCCGCCCCCCCGGCAACTCGGCGACGCGGCGCAGCATCGCCGCGACGAGCAGCGTCTTGCCGGTGCCGGCGGGGCCGTGCATCAGCAGCGGCGTGCCGTCGGATATCGACTTGGCGTCGGCGCTGAGTTGCCCGACGACCCGCCCGGCGGCCACAAGCGCGGAGCGGTTTTCGGGCAGGCTGACCACGCCGGGCCACGCTGTGTCGTCGTCAGGCATGGCGGCATTCTACGACCGCCAGCCGTTCCACCGCCGCGACCACCCGCCGCGCGCCGTCGTCGATCTCGCCGTCGGTCAGCGTCGCGGGGAAGCTGAAGCGCAGCGCCGAGCGCAGCACGTCGTCGGGGACGCCCATTGCTTGCAGCACCGGCGACGGCAACAGGCTGCCGCTCGAACAGGCGGAGCCGGCCGAGCACGACACGCCGGCGAGGTCGAGGCTCATCAACAGCAAGTCGGCGCGGCAGCCGGGGAACGACACGTTCAGCGTCGTCGGCAGCCCGTCGCCATTGACGACCGTGGTCAGTTGAGCCTGGAGAGTTTCGAGGAAGCGGCGCTTCAACTCGACGCGGCGGGCGTGGTCGGCAGCGAGGTCGCGCAG
>JANXTD010000196.1 GCA_025352585.1 Fimbriiglobus sp. | reverse complement strand
GGGGCCAACGGGGTCGCGATCACGACCAGCGAGGATGTCCGGCTCGCCGTCTGCTTCTCGCCGCAGGCGTTGACACTTGATGTCGTGAAGTCCGGCACCCAGATTAAGGTCCGCGTCCGCGTCACGTTGCCGTACTGACGTGTGCCGAAGGGGTCGGTCGATCAGCCGCCGCCGCCCATGAGGTACGCGCGCAGCTCGATGTACAGCTTCGTGCAGCGGCCCTTCCACGCGGCGTCCGACAGCAGGCTCGGGTGCGACGCGGGGAAGCGCACGTCGATGGTCAGCACGTTCTCCTGCCGCGAGTCGGCGCGGGTCAGCCGTAGCTCGATCTCGATGGGGCCGTTCGAGCGGCGACCCAGGCCGAACCACGCCAGTGTTGTTGCCGGGGTGCGGCCTTGGCCCAGCCGCACGCGCACCAGGCCCGGCGCGTTCTCCAGCACCTCGCCGGCGCAGTCGTGGACGAAGCCGCGCAGCTTGCGGATCGCGATCACCTCGGGCATCCACGCCTCGACGCGGAAGTGCAGCGCCGTGCAGTCCCCCGGCTCGCCGTCACCCGAGAGGTCGGTCGGCGTGTCGGCGCGGTGCCGGAACTCGGCGTCGGTCTCGAGCGGGATCAGCGCCTCGGGGTCGTCCGGCAGGTCGCGCGGGGCGGGGGCCATCGGGGCGGGCGTCGGCCGGGACACCGAGCGCAGGGCACTGCGCTCCTCGCTGCAGCGGATCGCCTCGGCCAGCCGCTCCGACAACTCACGGGCCGACTGCGGCCGGTCGTCCGGCGACTTCTCCAGCACCGCGAAAACCACCTCCTCGACCGCGCGGGGCACCCAGTGGGGCAGGCCGATCTCGGCGAACGTCGGCGGGGCCTCGGTCGCGTGGGCCAGCAGCACGTCCATGCCGTTGGCCCCCAGGAACGGCAGCCGGCCGGTGAGGAGTTCGTACATCATCACGCCGACGGAGTAGAGGTCGCCGCGGTGGTCCATCGTCTCGCCGCGGACCTGCTCCGGGGCGATGTAGCCGGGCGTGCCGACGGCGAAATCGACGTTGGTGTCGGTGACTTTGTGAGTGGCGGGGTCGTCGATGAGCTTGGCCAGCCCGAAGTCCATGACCTTGACGCGCTACTTGGGCGTGTCGGGGTCGGTGATCATCAGGTTGGCGGGCTTCAGGTCGCGGTGGATGATCCCCTCGTCGTGCGCCGCCTGCAGCACCTCGCAGAGCTGGTGGACGATGCGGGCGACGCGCGGGGCGGTCATGCGGCCGGTCTTCGCCAGCAGCGTCTCGAGGTTCACGCCGCGGACGTACTCCATGACGATGCACGGCCCGGCGGGGTCGTTCAGCGTCGCGTCGTAGAGGGTGACGGCGTGGGGGTGGTGGAAGCGGGCCATCACGAGGGTTTCGCGCTGGAAGCGCTCGCAGAAGCGCCGGTCGGCGGCGACGTGGTCGTGCATGACCTTGACGACGACCTGGCGGCCGAGGTCGGTTTGGCGGGCGAGGTAGACGCGGCCCATGCCCCCCTCGCCGAGGAGGCGCTGCACTTCGTACCGCCCGAGGAAGACCCGCCCGACCATCGTGTCCGCCTGACCCAGGGAGTGGGGGCACCCGTGCGCGGCAAGCCTAGGGCGCGAAACGCCGCCGCGCCGGGGAAAATCACGCGGGTTGGTACGGTCGCCGCAGGCGGCTCGGGGGCCTGCCCGCTCACGCAGGTGGCTCGTCGGGGTGTACCCCGGCGTTTGAACTGCGGAGCCGCTCCAGGAACTCGGTGAGCGACCCGGCCATGCGGTAGCAGTTTTCGTAACCCCACGGCCGCTCCGGCAATTCGTCGGCGTCGCGCCGTCGAAAGAATTCTTTGATAGACGGAGCGAGGTGGGGCCAAGCCGCGATCCGTTGCTCGTTCCAATAGTACCGCATGTCGGTGTCGAGCGCGAACACCTGCCCGCGGTCCAGGCCGGCGACGGACAGGCACCCGGTCATGCCGCCGTGCCCGAAACTGACGCAAATCATGTTGCGCGGCGTGACGGCGGAGTCGAGGTGGTCAACAGCTTCTGTAGCGCTGTGCAGCACGGTGACACTGATTTCGTCGCCGAATGGCGTCGGGCCGCCGCATGGCGACCAAGCATCGACGTAGCCGCCGCCGACGGTGAGTAGGAAGTCGCGGTAGTCGGCCGGCAGGGGCACCCCGACGAGGCGCTCCAGGCGCTCGACATCTTCGGGCGTGTCGGGGCGGGTGCCGCTGAAGTCCAGGAGTCGCAGGCGGTCAATCGTCGTCACGGCGACTCCCTCACGGTTACCGGTTGGCCAGGTGAACTCCGGGCGACGCGCTTCGCGGCACGGGTCAGGCGAGCCACTTGCGTGAGCGGGCGGGTTCTAGACTTCTACGAGTCGGAACTCTTCCCGGCGACCCAACGGCATGACTGGGATGGCACTGACCCCGGCAGGTTTAGAACCCGCCCGCTCACGCAAGCGGCTCGCCTGACCCGCGCCGCGAAGCGCGTCGCCCGGACTCCAGTCGGCTCCCGACTGCCGCGGCTCAGCCGACGTAGACGCCGCCGGCGTAGGCGTCCTCGAAGGCGGGCAGTGCCGTCGGCGTCGGGTCGAGTCCGCGGTACGACGACACCCGCGCCGGCGTACCCGGCCCGCCGCCGGTGACGTAGCCGCCGCGGCCGTCGGACGCCACGCGGACGCCGCCGCGCGCCGACGGGTCGCCGGCGAAGAAGTCGGCCAGGGTGGTCGGCACGTTGCGCGTCAAGTCGGCTCCGGACATCGCCCGGACGCGCGGGCCGCCGCCGGGGCCGCCGCCGACGATCAGGTCGGCGCGGCCGTCGGCGTTCAGGTCGCCCAGCGCGACGTAGACGCCGTTGCGCACGGCCGGCTCGAAGGCGAAGAAGTCGCCGAAGAGCTTGACCGGCGTCGCCGTCCGCAGCGAGGTGCCGTCGTAGCCGGCCACGCGCGGGCCGCCGCCGCTGCCGGCCGCGACGACGAGGTCGTGCACGCCGTCACCGTTGAGGTCGCCGACCGCGGGACGCGCGCCGCCGCGGAAACTCGGGTCGGCGATGGCGAAGAAGTCGGCCACGACGCGCGTGACCTCGGCGCTGTGGAAGACCCGCACGCGCGGCCCGCCGCCCTCGTCCGGGGTGACCACGAGGTCGGCGACGCCGTCGCCGTCGAAGTCGGCGGCCGCGACGAAGACGCCGCCGGCGAAGCTCTCCTCGAAGACGCTGGCCGTGGTGACGACGCCGCCGGTCAGGCCGTCGTACACGGTGACCGTCGGCGCGCCGCCCGGCCCCGCGCCGACGACGATGTCGGGCACGCCGTCGCCGGTCAAGTCGGCCGTCGCCACGCGGGCCTCGCGGGCGAACGGCGGCGGCCCCGCGGCCAAATCGACTTCGCGCACGACCTTGTTTTGGGCGAGGTCAATCATCCGGACCGCCGCCGCCCGGCCGGTGCCGCTGCCGACGCTCAACAGCGGCGGGGCGGTGTAGTTGGCCTGGAAGGTCGTGTCGGCACCCGGCGTCGAGACGGTGCGGGTCGCGGCCATGACGCCGTCGGACCAGCCGGCGAAGGTCAGCGTCAAGCCGTTGACGGTGGCCGTCGGCGGCGCGGCCAACTGCCGCTCGACGCCGGTGACACCCGTGAAGGTGGTCGGCGCGGCCGAGGGCTGGCCGCCGACGCTCAGCGTCACCCCCGCCGGCCGGCTGGCGAGCGTTACCCGCGCCGTGCGCGGCAGCAGCTCGCGCGTCGTCGTCACCTTGTGCCCCGCCGAGTCGGTCGCGGTCAGCGTCACGCGGTACGACACGTCCGGCAGCGTGTACGGCGTGACCGTCGGGATGGCGAACTCGATCGCCGCGACGCCGGGCGTTTCCGGCACCAGCGGTCGCGCGGGGGCACCGCCGGTGAGGTAATCGACCCGCCACGACAGGCCCGACGCCGGCAAAGTGCCGTCTTCGGGGTCGGTCGCGGAGCCGGCGTAGCGGAAGCTTTCACCAGCCGTGAACAGCGTGCCGTCGGCGGGGCCGGTGATGCTCGGCACGGGGGCGCGGTCGGTGCT
>JANXTD010000498.1 GCA_025352585.1 Fimbriiglobus sp. | reverse complement strand
TTGGCTGCTCGGCGAAACCATGTGTTTGGAGGCGAAGGCAACACATAATGCTCCGTTCAAGGATGTGCATTTCGATAAGGCACGTGTTCATGCCTGGCTTGCTCTACAAGACCCGCCGGGGCAACAACTTCACAGCGCGATCCTTCAGAAGACACTGGTTGTGAACTCCCCGTTGGCGTCGCCCTTCGTGACTTGGTTTCGCAAGCTCTTCGACGTTTGACGCCTCGACACTTGACCTACGTCACCACGCCGTGCAGCGGCCCGCCGCGGGCGCACAGCTCATCGACGCGGCGGGTCACGGCGGGGTCTTCGACCAGCGGCGGGGCCATGTGTGACTTCAGCCGCGCGTCGATCACCAGCGGGCCGCGGCAGCCGTAGTGCTTGCGGTGCGTCGCCGCGTCGAGGCCCAACACGTCGGTCGCCGGGTTGGCGCGGGTGAACGTCTCCCACAAGAAGTTGTCGAAGCGGCGGGCCGTGAAGTCGGCGTCGTCGGTCAGCACAATCAGGGGGAGGCCGGGGTCGCGCAGCGTGCAGGTGCGGGCGAAGCGCTCGAAGCACGGCTCGTACTCGCCGGCGAGCAACCCGGCGTGCTTCGGCGCACTCACCGCGACGATGCCGGGGGCGACGAGCTTCGCGTCGCGGAAGCCGTCGGGCAGCGTCAGGTTCGCCGGCAGCGACTTCGCCAGTTGCCGGCGCGGCGGGCCGACGGCGGCGATCACGAGCTTCGACCCGGCGTTGAGCCCCTCGCCGGCGGAGTAGTCGAGGGTGTCCATCGTCGTGCGCGTCTGGAAGTGCAGGTCGTTGGCCCAATCGACGCGCTCCAGCAGGTGCGCGAAGAACTCCACGATGTGGTGGATGTCCAGCGCCGGGTTGTCCTCCTTCGCCACGATGAGAAGGAACTTCGCCAGCGACAGTTGCCCTTGGCCCAGGATCGCGTTGGCGATGGTCAGCAACTCTTGCGGCCGCTTCACGGCGTTGTACGGCGTGTAGCGCTCGCTACCGATGGCCAACAACAACGGGTGGACGCCGGCGGCATCGACCGCGTGGACGGCGTGGACCCCCGGCAACACGGTCGGCAGGATCGGGCCGGTCAGGTCGTGGATCAGTTCGCCGAACGACGTGTCCTCTTGCGGCGGCCGGCCGACGACGGTGAACGGCCAGATCGCGCCGGGCCGGTGGTAGACGCGATCGACTTTCATCACGGGGAAGTCGTGCGTCAAGGAGTAGTAGCCGAGGTGGTCGCCGAAGGGGCCTTCGGGCTTGGTCGCGGTCGGCTCGATCGTGCCGGAGATGACGAAGTCGCACTCCGCCGGCATCGCCAGGCCGTTGGCCGCGCGGACCAGCCCCAGCCGCCGGCCGCCGAGCGCCCCGGCGAAGGCGAGTTCCGGCAGCCCCTCGGGCAGTGGCATGACCGCACTCACGGTGAGCGCCGGGGGGCCGCCGACGCAGACGTTGACGCGCAGGCGTTCGCCACGCTTGTTGGCGACGCTGTGGTGGACGCCGATGCCGCGGTGGATCTGGTAATGCAGGCCGACTTCGTTGAGCGGGTCGAAGTCGTTGCCGGAGATTTGCACGCGGTACATGCCGAGGTTCGACTTCATCCAGCCCGGCTTGTCGGGGTGCTCGCTGTAGACCTGCGGCAGCGTCACGAACGCCCCGCCGTCGTTGGGCCAGCACTTCAACTGCGGCAGTTGGTTCAGCGGGAGGGTGTGCTGGAGGATCGGCCCGGTGCGCTGGCGGCGCGGCAGTAGCCGGTACGCCAGCAGCGGCAAGTCGAGGTAGCGCCACGGCCGCTTCGCCGCGGCGTCGGGGGCGACCTTCAACTCGACGAGTTTGCGGACGCCTTCGAGCGAGTCGCGGAAGAGGAACTTGGTGCGGTCCAGCGTACCGAAGAGGTTGGCGAGCATCGGGAAGGCGGTGCCCTTGGGCCGCGTGAACAGCACCGCGGGGCCGGCCTGGGCGTAGAGCCGCCGCTGAATCTCGGCCATCTCGAGGTCGGGGTCGATCGGCGCGTCGATCCGCCTCAACATGCCGTGGCGCTCGAGGTCGGCGACGGTCTCGGTCAGGTTGCGGTGGCCCATGCGAGTCTCGGGGGGAGGGAGAGTGACACTGGAGACTCCGCGTTTTCGCCGCCCGCGAGTCGCCAGCGCTGGGCATGATAACCGCCCCACCGCCCGCCAGGGCAACCCACGGCCGATTCGCGCACGGGGCCAATGTTCCTTCCCCGCGGGAGGCGACTTCGGCCCCGACGCGACGTTTGCGCCGCCGGCACAAGTGGGGGCGCGAACTCGGCCGGTTCTCCATTGATCTGGGGGCCGCGGGCGAAGTACAGTAACGGCGCGAACTCGCCGCGACCCGCCCTCCCGCCCGGACGCCTATGACCCGCCCCCCTTCGACCGCCCGCGGCGCGGAGGCGCTCCGCTTCGCCGGGGTCGCCCTCGCGGCGGCCCTGATCGTGGCCGTCCAGGCCGCGTTCGTCAGCCCGACCAAGCCGGCGTGGGTCGAGGCGATGCCCTACGGCCTGCCGCTGGCCGTCGCCCTGGGCCTCGGCCGGCGCGGACTGGTGCCGCTGCTGCTGGGCACCGTCGCCGCCGACCTCACGTTCGGCCTGGTGCCGATGGGCGCGATGCTAGTGGCCGGGGTCGTCGAGTACCTCGCCGCCTGCTGGCTGCTGCGCCGCTTCGCCGTGACCGCCGGCGACCCCTCGGTCGTCGCGGTCGTGCGCCTGACGCTCGTGGCCGGGCTGACCGCGCTGGCCCGCGCCGCGGTCGCCGCCGGGCTGTGCCTGGGCGAGCCGGCGGTGGCGCGGGAGGTCTTCTTCGCCACGCTGATCTCCGGCTGGCTGGGCAACGTCACCTTGGCACCGCTCGCGCTGGCCGGGGGCGTCGCGGCGGCGTGGCGCGGCTGGACGGCCCGGCGCGTCGTCGAACTGGCCGCGCTGCTGGTCGGGGCGAGCACCTGCGTGGCGCTACTGTACCAGCCGGGGGTGCTCGGCGAGGTCGCCCTGACCCTGCCGATCACCTGCGCCTTCTGCGCGGTCATCGTCGCGCTGGTCGTCCGCTTCGAGGTGCGGGGCGCGGTCCTGTTTCAGTACTGCGCCACGGCCGTGTTCACCGGGCACTGCCACCAGGAGTTGCGCGGCTACGGCCTCGAGAACCCGGCGATCCTTCTGACGACGGGGTTCCTGGGCGTCGTCAACATGATGGCGATGCTCCTGGCGGCGAGCTGGGCCGAGCGGCGGGTCGCCGGCGAGGCGCGCGAGTGCCTGCTGGCCGAGGTGCTGCGGCAGCGCGACGAGTTGCAGAGGCTCTCGGCGGAGCGAGCGGTGCAGCAGGCGTTTCTGGCCGCGACGCTCGACCAACTGCCGGCCGGCGTGGTGACCTTCGGGCCGGACGAGACGGTGCTGACGATGAACGCCGCGGCGCGGGAGCTGTTCGCCGGGCTGAACGTGACCGTCGGCAAGCCGCTGCGGGGCGACGTGAACTGGAAGACGCACCGGCCCGACGGCACGCTGCTGCCGACGGCCGACTGCCCCATCGTCGGCACGGTGGCGAGCGGCCTCGGCGTGCGGGACGTCGAGCTGCGCTACACGATCGACGGCCAGCCGGGGGAGGGCTGCGTGCTGTCGGTGAACTCCGCGCAAGTCCGCGGCCCCAGCGGCGTGAACCTCGGGGCGGTGGCGCTCTACCAGGACTTGACGGCGGTCAAGCGCGACGAGCGGCGGCTGCGCGAGTCCGAGGAGCGGCTGCGGGCGGTGATGCGCTGGACGCGGCTGCACGTCTGGGACGCGGACTTCGCGACCGGGGAGGTGTCGGTGCCGCACCCGCTCGCGCCGTGGGCCGACCTGCCCGCGCCCGCCCCGGTCACGACGCTGGAGGGGTTCATCGCCCACTTCCACCCGGCCGACCGGGCGCGCTTCCGCGCGGCGATCGACGTGACCCTGGCGGAGCAACGCGACGCCTTTGAAGTCTCGTACCGCGTCGTCGAGGCCGACGGCGTGTCGCACTGGTTCCTGACGCGCGGCCAGGTGCTGCGCGACGCCGCCGGCCGGCCGACCTCGCGCTACACCGGCGTGACCATCGACATCACCAAGGAGAAGGCCGACGAGCGGCGGCTGCGGCAGCTCGAGTCGGTCGTCGTCCACGCCCGCGACGGCGTCGTCATCCTGGAGGCCGAGCCGACCGACCGCCCCGGCCGCGCCGTGCTCTACGTCAACGCCGCCTTCGCCCAGATGTGCGGCTACGCCGAGGGCGAACTCGTCGGCCGCACGCTGCAAATGCTGCGCGGCCCCGACTCCGACCCGGCGACCCTCGACCGCCTGCGGGCCGGGCTGGCGGTCGGCGAGGCGCTGCAAGTCGAGTTGCTGAACTACCGCAAGGACGGCTCGACCTTCTGGGTCGAACTGAGCCTCGTCCCCGTGCCCGACGCCGACAACGCCTGCGCGTACTGGGTGATGATCCAGCGCGACATCAGCGACCGCAAGAACGCCGAGCGCGCCCTGCGCGAGCGCGAGGACCAGTTGCGGCAGGCCCAGAAGATGGAGACCGTCGGCCAACTCGCCGGCGGGGTGGCCCACGACTTCAACAACCTGCTCACCGCGGTCATCGGAAACCTCTGCCTGGTCGATTTGCCGCCCGGCGACCCCAACCGCGCGCTGCTCGCCACGGCCGAGCGCGCCGCGCACCGCGCCGCCGAACTCACGAGCAAGCTGCTGGGGTTCGCCCGCCGCAACCAACTCCTCGTCGCGCCCCTGGACGTGGGCGACTTCGTCGGCGAGGTGGTCGACCTGCTGCGCCGCACGATCGACCCGCGCATCACCTTCCTGGCCGACATCCCGCCGCTGGGCTGGCACGCCCTGGCCGACGCGAGCCTCTTGAATCAGGTGCTGCTCAACCTCTGCGTCAACGCGCGGGACGCCATGCCGGACGGCGGCGAGTTGCGCCTGAGCGCGGAGCCGTGGCGGCCGACCGACGCCCAGGCCTCGCGGCACCTGCCGGCGGCGGCGGGCTACTTGCGCGTGAGTGTGAGCGACACCGGCACCGGCATGACGCCCGAGGTCCGCGCCCGGCTGTTCGAGCCGTTCTTCACGACCAAGCCGATCGGGCAGGGCACCGGGCTGGGGCTGGCGATGGTCGACGGCATCGTCCGGCAGCACGAGGGCTGGGTCGAGTGCGACACCACGCCGGGCGAAGGCACGACGTTCCACCTGTTCCTGCCCGCCGTCCCCGCCGACGCCGGCCTCCCCGCGGTCAAGGTGATGACGCGATCGAACGCCGACTTCTCGCTCGACACGCCCGTGTCGATCGACCTGCCCGCGCCGCGGCCGGTCGGCGGCCGCATCCTGCTCGTGGACGACGAGGAGATGATCCGCCTGCTGTCGCGCACGGTCCTGGAGTCGGCGGGGTACCACGTCCGCGAGGCGGGCGACGGCGTCGAGGCGGTCGAGGCGTTCGCGATTCACGCCGCCGACATCGACCTGGTGATCCTCGACCTCGTCATGCCGCGCCTCTCCGGCCGCGACGCCGCTCGGCGACTGGTCGCCCTTGACCCGGCGGTGAAGATCCTCCTGTCGAGTGGCTACTCGACCGACGACGTGTCCGACATCCCCGAGGCGCTCGGGCTGCTGTCGAAGCCGTACCGGCCGTGTGCGCTGCTCGCCGCGGTGCGCGACGCGCTCGACCCGAGGCCGGCGCTGGCGTAGGCGTGGGGTCGGTGGCTCCGCCGCAGGCGACTCTTGTTAGCCCGACGCGCGAGCGAGGGTCGAAGCGGGCAGGAGCAACGTCGATGCTCGTTGGCCGTACCGTCAACGCTGAGTAAGTCCGTCTTCTTCGCGGTAAACTTCACCGGAGCAACGTCGATGCTCGTTGGCCGTACCGTCAACGCCGATCAACATTGTCACCGCGCGGTGCGACCCTCGCTCGCGCGTCGGGCTAACAAGAGTCGCCTGCGGCGGAGCCACGAACCCCGCCGCGCCCCTTGAATCGCCGCGCGAAACCGCTACCAAACACGGCATATCCCCGCGCCAACCCTCCCCGCCGAGACCGCCCCATGTCGAAGTTCCCCACCGACGACGCCGGCAAGAAGCTCGTCACACTCATCCCCGGCGACGGCATCGGCCCGGAGTGCGTCGAGGCCGCCAAGACCATCGTCGAGGCCGCCGGCGCGAAGGTCGCCTGGGAGGTCCGCCACGCCGGCGAGAGCGTCTTCAAGCAGGGCATCCCCAGCGGCGTCCCGCAGGAGACCATCGACAGCATCAAGAAGACCCGCTGCGTCCTCAAAGGCCCGCTCGGCACGCCGATCGGATACGGCGAGAAGTCGGCCAACGTCACCCTGCGCAAGTTGTTCGAGACCTACGCCAACATCCGCCCCGTGCGCGAACTGCCCGGCGTCAAGACGCCGTACAGCGGCCGCGGCATCGACCTGGTCGTGGTGCGCGAGAACGTCGAGGACCTGTACGCCGGCATCGAGCACATGCAGACGCCCGGCGTCGCGCAGTGCCTCAAGTTGATCAGCCGCAAGGGCTGCGAGAAGATCGTGCGCATCGCCTTCGAGTTCGCCCGCAGTGAGGGCCGCAAGTCGGTCGCGTGCGCGACCAAGTCGAACATCATGAAGATGACCGAGGGGATGCTGAAGCGCACCTTCGAGGAGGTCGCCAAGGAGTACCCGGACATCGAGAGTTGGCACATCATCATCGACAACTGCTGCCACCAGCTCGTGAAGAAGCCCGAGCAGTTCGACGTGATCGTCACGACGAACATGAACGGCGACATCATGAGCGACCTGACCTCGGCCCTCGTGGGCGGGCTGGGCTTCGCGGCGTCGGCCAACCTCGGCAGCGAGGTCGCCATCTTCGAGGCGGTCCACGGCAGCGCCCCGAAGTACGCCGGCATCGAGCACATGCAGACGCCCGGCGTCGCGCAGTGCCTCAAGTTGATCAGCCGCAAGGGCTGCGAGAAGATCGTGCGCATCGCCTTCGAGTTCGCCCGCAGTGAGGGCC
>JANXTD010000469.1 GCA_025352585.1 Fimbriiglobus sp. | reverse complement strand
CGCGGCCGACTGGGTGGCGTGGACCAACTCGTCGGCGGTGCCGAACTCGGCCAGCAGGCCGTACACCTTCGGGGTCTCGTCGAGGGTACTGGTCACTTGGCGTTCTCCATGACGGCGTGCCCGTCCCGGCCGCCCTGGGCGGTGGGGAGGAGTTCGCGCATTTCCGTGATCGAGAGCATCGGCACGAACCGCACGAACAGGCTGAACAGGGTAATGAACAGGCCGATCGTGCCGGCGAACAGCATGTAGTCCCACTCGGTCGGGGCGTAGCGGCCCCACGACGACGGCAGGTGGTCACGGCTCAAGGTGATCACGATGACGTAGCGCTCGAACCACATGCCGATGTGGACCGACAGGGCCACGAAGAACAGGACGACCATGTTCTTGCGGAGCTTGTCCACCCACAGCAGTTGCGGGATGACGCCGTTGGTCAGGATCAACATCCAATACGCCCAGGCGTAGGGGCCGTACCAGATGCGTTGCAGGGTCGTGTCCCACTCGTAGATCGAGTGCGAGTACCACGACATCCACAGTTCGCAGAAGTAGCCGTAGTTGACGAGCAAGCCTGTGCCGAGCATCACCTTGGCGCACAGGTCCATGTGCTTGTTGGTGATGAAGTCTTTCATGCCGTAGAACTGCCGCAGGGGCACCGCCAGCCAGATCACCATCGCGAAGCCGGCGAAGATCGCCCCGGCGACGAAGAACGGCGGGAAGATGGTCGCGTGCCAGAGCGGCACGATCGACACGGCGAAGTCGAACGACACGATGGTGTGGACGCTGAACACCAGCGGCGTGCCCAGGCCGGCGAGCAGCAGGTACAACTTCTCGTAGCGACGCCAGTGGATCGCGCTGCCACGCCAGCCCATCGACAGCATGCCGTACACGGTCCGCTGGAGGCGGTTGCGGGCCACGTCGCGAAGCACGGCGAAGTCGGGCACCAGGCCGATGTACCAGAACACCAGCGACACGGTGAAGTACGTCGTCACCGCGAACACGTCCCAGCAGAGCGGGCTGCGGAACTGCGGCCAGGCCCCGAAGTTCACCGGCACCGGGTAGAGCCAGTAGAAGAGCCACGGCCGGCCCATGTGCAGCAGCGGGAACATCCCGGCGCACATGACGGCGAAGATCGTCATCGCCTCGGCGAAGCGGTTCAGGCTCGTGCGCCACTTCTGGTGCATCAGCAGCAAGATCGCCGAGATCAGCGTCCCGGCGTGGCCGATGCCGATCCACCAGACGAAGTTCACAATCGCCAGGCCCCAGGCGACCGGCTGGTTGATGCCCCAGACGCCGGTGCCCATGTACAAGAGGTAGCCGACGCCGACGACCAGGCCTTGCAGCAGGGTGAAGCCGAGGAGGAAGAACATCCACCAGGCGCGAGGGGTCGGGGTGACCTGAATCGACACGTCGGCGATCTTGTCGCCGAGGGTCGCGAGGTCGTGGTTGCCGGCGATCAGGCCCTCCGGGTGGGGGGCGAACTGCGTCGGGGCGCTATAGGTCTTCGCGGCGGGCGGGCCGCCGGGGGTCGTCGGTTTGATCACGGTCGCCATCGGTTAAGCCCCCTTCGGCATGGCAGGGTTGGGGTTGCGAATCGCGGCGAGGTAGCTGGTCCGCGGCATCACGCCGAGTTCCGCGAGCAACCCGTAGTTGTGGTCCTCGGCCTTGGCCCGCAGGACCGCGCTGCTGTCGTCGTTGATGTCGCCGAAGGTGATCGCCAGCGTCGGGCAGGCGGCCTGGCAGGCGGTCACGATCTCGCCGTCCATGATCTTGGGCCGGCCGAACTTGTCGGTCTTCCCGGCCGCCTTGCGCTTGTCGAACTCGCGCTCCGTCTCCATCTCGGCGTTGCGGATGCGCTGCACGCAGTACGTACACTTCTCCATGACGCCACGGGTGCGGACGGTCACCTCGGGGTTGTTGAGCAGCTTCAAACTCTCGGTGCTGTAGTCCGAGTACTGGATGAAGTTGAAGCGGCGCACCTTGTACGGGCAGTTGTTCGAGCAGTACCGCGTGCCGACGCAGCGGTTGTAAACCATGTCGTTGAGGCCGTCGGCGCAGTGGACGGTCGCGGCGACGGGGCACACCACCTCGCACGGAGCCTTCTCGCACTGCTGGCAGACGATCGGCTGGAAGTGCGTCCGGATACTGTCGGAGCGCTTCACCTGTTGGGCGCGGTACTCGGCCGAAGTGTTCGACGCCCCGAGGGTGTCGGACTGCGTCTCCTCGCCGGGGATGGAGAAGTAGCGGTCCACGCGGATCCAGTGCATCGCCCGGCCGCGGGTGACGGTCTCCTTGCCGACGACGGGGATGTTGTTCTCCGAGACGCAGGCGATGACGCAAACGTTGCAGCCGGTACACGACCCCAGGTCGATGGCCATGCCCCAGCGGCGGTACGCCTTCGACGCCTCGACGCCGTTGACCGTACTCGGGTTGGCCGGGTACAGCGACAGCGGCACCATCCGCTTGTCGTGCGGCCCGTGCTCGGCGTGCTCCTCGCCCTTCTCGCTAACGTGGTGCTGCTCGTAGGGGTGAGTGAAGCCGAGCCGCTTGAAGTCCTCGACCGTGCCGGGCGTGAGCTCGCGCAACTCCTTGTACTCGGCGGCGGAAGCCGCGGGCACCTGGGCGAACTCGCGGTCGGCCTTGAACTGCGCGACCGTGGCGTGGCGGGCCGGCTTGCGGCTCTCCATCAGGTACTGGCCCTGCGTGCAGGCCAGGAAGAACGTCTCGTCCCGCTTCACCAACTCGGCCCCGGTGGCGTTCCACATCGCCCCGGAAGTCCGCAACGTGTAGGTGTTGAAGCCCGGCCCTGGGGCACCCTTCTCGGCCCCCGTGCCGACCTTGCCGGCGTGGGTGCGGCCGAAGCCGAGGTGCAGCGTGACCGCGTCGTCGGCGTGGCCCGGCAGGATGAACACGGCGATCTTCTCGATCACCTTGCCGTTCACCGTCAGCTTCGCCAGGTCGGCGATCGTCCGGCCGTTCTCGCCGCCGGTGAAGGCGAATGAGTTGGTGATGCCCAACTTGTCGGCCGTGCCGGGGCTGACGATCGCGGCGTTGTCCCACGTCAACTTCGTGATCGGCTTGGGCAGCTCTTGCAGCCAGCCGGTGTTGGCGTAGCGGCCGTCGTAGATCGTCGGGTCGGCGCGGAACTGGACTTCCATCCCGGCCGCAGCGGCCGGCAGCGCGAACGCCTTGTCGGCCAGGACTTCGCTAACCGACTTGACGGCGGCGACGGTCTTGGCCGGAGTGGCGGTGCCGGCGACCACGCCGTCGCGCAGGCACTTCTGCCACCACGACTCGAAGTCCGCACTCTTCACGGTCGCGTCGTGGAACTTCTTCCAGGTCGCCTGCACCAGTTCGAGCGGGTCGTTGATGCCGTAGCTCAGCAGCGTCGCCAGGAGTTCCAGCGGCGACTTGCCATTATAGATCGGCCCGATCAGCGGCTGCTGGACGCTGACGGTGCCGTCGTAGGCCCGCACGTCGCCCCAGGTCTCGAGGTAGTGCGTGGCGTTGAGGAACCACTGGCACTGGCCCAGGAAGCTCGTCTCGTCCTCGTACAGGTTGAGCCGAACCTTGGTCCCCTTCATCTCCTTGAGGGTTCCGACGAAGTCGAAGTCCGCCGGGGCGTCGTAGGCCGGGTTGCCGCCGAC
>JANXTD010000421.1 GCA_025352585.1 Fimbriiglobus sp. | reverse complement strand
CATCTCCCCGGCGTACTCCGAGCCGAGGATCACGAGTTCCTTGTCCTCAAAACTGAGGTCGATACTCGTCTTCGACGACATGCCGGACGTGAGGCGGTTGGCAGGGAACTCGCCGGCGTTGTAGATCGTGAAGTCCGGCGTGCCGAACTCCGCAAGCTCAAGCTTGGTCGGCCGGATCAACATGATGTGCATGAACAGCGCGTGGTAGGGCCGCGAGCAAATGACACGAACCTTCAACCGGTTGGCCACGTCCCAGCCGGCAAACCCATCAACGACGTAAATACGCGATCGGGTGTTGAGGTAGTCGCGTGCCCGCTCGCGGTTGATGAGAAACGACTGGCGTTCGAGGGGGATGTTGACCGCCCCCCACCAGACGTCGGCTTCGGAGTCGGGGTGCTTGACGACGCGCTTGTCCTTAGGCGACCGCCCCGTCTTGTCGCCGGAGTAGGCGACGAGCGCCCCCTGCGCGGCGATGCGGGCCTTGTCCGAGTGCAAAGCGTCCTCGTAAAGCTCCGCCGGCGAGGGGTTGCGGCGCACGTCGGCGACCGTCAGTTCGTAGTCCTTGAGCGAGAACGGCGTCACGGGCTGAGACTCCTGGGAACGACGCCACCCGCGGCAAGGCGGGTGGCGTGTCGTGTCGTGATGGCATGTTACGATACGTCGGTTGATACCTGAGACGCGGTCACCATTGCGATTTCTTGTTCCTGTAGCCTCCAGGCTGCGTAGTGCAACACCGCGTCGAAGTCCTCAGGCTCAAGGTATGGGTACGCCTCCAGAATTCGGTCACGCGAGTACCCGGACGCCAAAAGTCCCAGGACCATCCCGGCCGTGACCCGCACCCCCGGATGCAAGCCTTGCCCCCCATCACGGCGGGGTTGTGGGTGATCCGCTCGGATCTCACTTCAACTCCTCTGCATGAGGCACTTCCATCATCCACTCGCCGCCGTGGTCCGGGTTGCCAACCAACTTTTGCCCAAAATTGTCGATGACCCAGTCCATCGCCAGCAGCGGCATGCGGCCGATGACGACAGGCGAGCCGTCCGCGACTCCGCTGACATCCATGATGCAGTCGCGGCCTTGCACCGTCAGGAGCACGACGCGGCCGACGTTGACTGTGTGGGCCGGTTGAGGCCCGAGCGGCTCCAAGCCCAACGCCGTGGCAACTCCCGGCGAGAGTAATAACCCTGGCTCGTCAGGGTCAATCCGGGCGTACGTCACATCGACCCGACGGACCTGACCGGCGAGCAAAACTCCCCGCCGGACCAGTGACCAGTCGGCCTGATTCTCAAGGACGGCTGGCACAAAGATTCCTTCCATGCCAGCCTCCGAGTTGAGGGTTACTTGGTGCCCGCCGCCGTCACGCCGAGGGCCGCTTGCGCCGCGGCGAGGCGGGCGATCGGCACGCGGAAGGGGCTGCACGACACGTAGTCCATGCCGACCTTGTGGCAGAAGAACACCGAGTCCGGGTCGCCGCCGTGCTCGCCGCAGATGCCGACCTTCAGGTGCTGGCCGTGCTTCGCCTGGCGACCGGCACGCCCCCGCTCGATGCCCATCTGGATGAGCTGGCCCACGCCGGCCACGTCGAGCGACTGGAACGGATCGACGGCCAGAATCTTTTCCTTCAAGTAGGTCGGCATGAACGCCTTGGTGTCGTCGCGGCTAAAGCCGAACGTCATCTGCGTCAAGTCGTTGGTGCCGAAGCTGAAGAACTCGGCCTCCTCCGCGATTTGCCCGGCGACCAAACAGGCCCGCGGCAACTCGATCATGGTGCCGATCTGGTACTCGACCTTGACCCCGTGCTTCGTCATCGTCTCCTCGGCGACGGCGATGGCCCGCTTCTTGAGGATGACGAGTTCCTCCACCGTGCCGATCACAGGGATCATGATCTCCGGCAACACGCTCTTGCCCTGCTTCTTGACCTCGATCACGGCCTCGATGATGGCTTGCACTTGCATGTCGCCGATCTCGGGGTAGACGATCGGCAGCCGGCAGCCCCGGAAGCCCATCATGGGGTTCTCCTCGTGCAGCTCGTCCACACGTTGGCGAATCTGCTCGACGGTCAGGCCCATCTCGCCGGCCATCTCCTGCTGGCCCTTGGGGTTTTTGTCCTTGGG
>JANXTD010000411.1 GCA_025352585.1 Fimbriiglobus sp. | reverse complement strand
CTGGGTTAACGATCCCCAGCGTGGAAGGAAGACCGGCCTCACAGCGGCCAGCTACAGAAGAAAAGACCGTCGAGACACCCCGACCGCAGACACACCCACGGGCGACGATCGACATGCGCTTCACGAAGATGCACGGCCTCGGCAACGACTACGTCTACGTCAGCACCTTCGACCAGCCGACCCCGGCCGACCCCGCCGCGCTGAGTGTCCGCGTCGCCGACCGGCACTTCGGCGTCGGCTCCGACGGGCTGATCCTCATCACGCCCAGCGCCGTCGCCGACGCCCGGATGCGGATGTTCAACGCCGACGGCAGCGAGTCCGAAATGTGCGGCAACGGCCTGCGCTGCGTGGCGAAGTACGTCCACGACCGCGGCATCGCCGTCAAGTCGCGGCTGACGCTGGAGACCGGCCGCGGCGTCTTGACGGTCGATCTCGAAGTCGTCGCCGGCAAGGCGGAGCGTGTCCGCGTCAACATGGGCACGCCGATCCTCGACGCCGCGCGCATCCCGACGACGCTGCCCGGCGACCCGGTCGTCGATGTGCCGCTGATCGAGCTGCCGGCGAGCCTGCCCGCCGGCTGGGCCGGCGCGTGCGGCCTCGACCCGCGGATGACCTGCGTCTCGATGGGCAACCCGCACGTCGTGATCTACTGCGCCGACGTGGCGAAAGTGCCGCTCGAACTCGTCGGGCCGATTCTGGAGAACGCGAGTGTGTTCCCGAAGCGAATCAACGTCCACTTCGTGCAAGTCCACGCGCCCGGCGAAGCGACGATGCGCACCTGGGAGCGCGGCAGCGGCGTCACGCTGGCCTGCGGCACCGGGGCGTGCGCCGTCGCCGTCGCCGGGGTGCTGACCGGGCGCACGGGGCGGACGCTGCTGGCCCACCTGCCCGGCGGCGACCTCGAACTCGCGTGGCCCGACGACTCCGGGGCGGTGTTCATGACCGGCCCCGCGACCGAAGTCTTCACCGGCACCTGGGGCGACGCGCGATGAAGATTCGCAACCGGTACGTCCTCGGCTTCGCCGGCCGGGTCGCGGCGCTGGTCCTGAAGCTGCTCGTTCGCACCTTACGCTTCGACTACTACTGCATCGGCACCCAGGTGATCCCGGCGGAGAACATCCGGCTCGGCGAGCGCTACGTCTTCGCGATGTGGCACGAGTACGTGCTGCTGCCGATCTTCAAGTTCGGCCACCCGAACATGGCGGGCCTGGTCAGCAAGCACGCCGACGGGCAACTGCTGGGGCACCTGCTCGGCTCGGTGAAGATGGGCATGGTGGCCGGCTCGACGAACCGCGGCGGGGTCGAGGCGATCCGGCAGATCCTGCGCGACCGGGACGTCCACCGGCACCTCGTCGTGACGCCGGACGGGCCGCGCGGGCCGCGCCGGGTCGCGCAAGTGGGCGTCGTCTACATCGCGTCGCGCACGGAGATGCTGGTCGTCCCCGTCGGCGTCGGCTTCGGGCGGGCGTGGCGGGCCATGAGTTGGGACCGCTTCGCCGTGCCGAGGCCGTTCACGCGCGCCCGGCTCATCACCGGCGAGCCGGTGGCGGTCCCCGCCGGCCTGAAGATGGCCCAACTCGAAGCGGCCCTCGCCCCGTTGCAGTCCGAACTCGACCGCCTCAACGCGCTCGCCGAGCTGTGGGCCGCGACCGGCAAGCTCGACCCGCGCAGCGTGTTGCCGTCGCCCCACCAGCCGCCCCGAACCTCCTGACCCCGGACCCGCCTTGGACCCCGACTCCCTCTCGCGAACCGTCCCCGAGTCCGTACGCCGGCCGGGGGTCGTCGCCGCCTGGCTGGTGGCCTGGATCGCCTGCCTGGCCGTCGCCGCCGGGCGGATCGACCACGCCCGCGGCGAGTTCCGCAACCGCTCGGCGTCCGCGCGCGAGTGCCGCGCCGACGGCAACTCCGGCCACACGGAGATCGACTTTGGCGGGCAGTACCTCATGGGCCGGATGCTCGCGACCGGCCGCGGCCGCGAACTCTACCGCCGGCAGTCGCTGTGGCCCGTCGTCTGGGCGGCCTACCCGCAGGGTGCCGAGGCCCCGCAGGCCCGCGACGGCTTCCCGACGCACCTCCGCCCCCCCGCCGAGCGAGACCGGCCGCTGCGTCACGACGCCGAGACGCTGATGGCGTCGGTGATGGGGGCCGACGCCGGGGAGTGGACCCCGGCCGCCGCCGCCGCGACCCTGCCGCTGCTGGCGGGCGACCCCCTGACCGCCGCGGCCCTGGCGGCGCACGGCACCGGGCAGTTGACGCCGCAACTCGTCGAGGCGGTTAACAAGCCGGCCGTCGGCGGGCCGCTGTACCCGCCGGTCCACGCCTTCCTGTACGCGCCGCTGGCCCTGAGCGACGACCCGCAGGCGGCCTACGCGCGCTTCCAGTACCTGTCGCTCGCCCTGACCTTCACCGCCGGCCTGGCGATCAACCGGGTGGCGCGCGGCCGGGTCTGGTGGCCGCTGGCGACGCTCACGGTGCTGCTCTTCCCCGGCTACCTCAGCGGCCTCGACCTCGGGCAGAATCAGGTGCTCACGCTGAACATCTTACTGTGGGGCTGGGTGCTGCTGGCGAGTGGCCGCGACGGCTGGGGCGGCTTCGCCTGGGGGCTGCTGGCGTTCAAGCCGGTCTGGGCCGTCGCGTTCCTGGCGGTGCCGCTGGTCATGGGCCGCTGGTGCATGCTCGCCGCGATGTGCGCGACCGGGGCCGCCGCGGTCCTGCTCACGCTGCCGGTCGTCGGCGTGCGGACCTGGCTCGACTGGCTGGCCGTCGGCGGCGAGGCGACGGCGACTTACAACGTCAACGAGAACTGGATCACGCTGAGCCGCGACCTGACCGGCCTCGTCCGCCGCGTCGCCGTGGACTTCACGAAGCCGGCCGCCGAGCGCGACGCCCCGGCGATCCACCGCGCCGCCGCCGCACTGCTGCTGAGTGTGGTCGTCACGACGGTGGCCGTCTACCGCCTGCGCCGCAAGCCCGGCAACGTGACCGGCACCGCGGCCGGCTTCCTGCTGCTGGGCGCGTACCTTTGCTGCTACCGCTTCATGTATTACGACTCGCTGCTGGGCCTCTTCCCGATCGCCGTGCTGGCCGCCGCCCCGCGCCGCCTCGCCGGGAACGTCTACCGCCTGCAACCGGGCGACGCCTACGCCTCGGTCAACGGCGTCGTGGCGACGGCCCTCGCGGCGCTGCTGCTCTGCGACAACTTCCTGCGGACGTTCACGGTCGAGTTCACCGCGGCCTTCGGCGAGGCCCCTTCGGTCCGTCGGCTCAGCGCGAACACGTCGATCTACATGCCGCTCGACACGGTAATCCTGCTGACGCTGTGGGCGGCGCTGGCGGTCACACTGCTGGCCCGCGGCGACGACGGCGAGCCGCCGCTACCGGCCGCGTAGGGCGTCGAGCGCGAGGCCGATGTCCGGGGCTCGCATGAGCGCCTCGCCAACGAGGACCGCGTGGACGCCGTGACTTCGCAGCATCAGCAAGTCGGCGTGGGTGCGGATGCCGCTCTCGCTGACGAGCGTGACGCCGGCCGGGACGCGCGGCAAGAGTTCGAGCGTGCGGTCGAGGCCGGTCACGAAGGTCCGCAGGTCGCGGTTGTTGATCCCGACGATCTTGGCCCCGCAGTCGAGGACGCGCGACAGCTCCGGCGGGTCGTGCAGTTCGACGAGGACTTCCAGCCCCAACTCGACCGCCTCGGCGTGCAACTCCTTGAGCCGGTGTCCGGGTAGAATCTCGGCGATGAGCAGCACGGCGTCGGCCCCCGCCTCGCGCGCCTCGACGAGCTGGTACCGCTCCAGGATGAACTCCTTGCGCAGCACCGGGATGGCGACGGCGGCGCGGACGGCCCGCAGGTAGTCGAGGTGGCCCTGGAAGAACCCCTCGTCGGTCAGGACGCTGAGGCAGGCCGCGCCGTGGGCCTCGTAGGCGAGCGCGACGGCGACGGGGTCGAAGTCGGCGCGGAGCACCCCCGCCGACGGCGACGCCTTCTTGACCTCGGCGATGACGGCGACCTCGCCCGGCCGCCGCAGGGCCGCCCCGAACCCCCGCCGGGCCGCGCCGAAGTCGATGCGCGATTCGAGCACCGCCACCGGCGTGCGTTCCTTCGCCGCGGCAAGTTCGAGCCACTTGGCGGCGACGATTTCGTCCAGGATCGTGGGCATGTCGTGGAGTCTCATCGTTCAACTCGGTGCGAAACCCGATACCCTCGGATCTTACGGGAGTGACCTTCGACCGCCACGACCGATTCGCGGGGCGAGCGTCGCGCCGGCCGGGATTCGCGGGCCGCCGCGCGTTCGGCGCTCGCATTGCAGCGGGCTTGCGGGCATGATGGCGACTCCTCACCCCTCCGGAGTCGCAGTCATGGCCATCAATCGTCGGGAATTCCTCGGGGCGGCGCTCGCCACCACCCTGGCCGCGTCGCAAGCCCAGGCCGTCGCACCGGCGGCGAAGTTCCAGCTCGGGCTGGTCACGTACAACGTCGCGCAGAACTGGGACTTGCCCACGCTGCTGCGCATCGCGAGCGAGGCCGGCGTCGCGGCGATCGAGTGCCGCACGACGCACAAGCACGGCGTCGAGCCGAAGCTGACCGCCGACGAGCGGGCCACTGTCAAGAAGCGGTTCGCCGACTCGGGGGTCAAGTTCTGGGGCTGCGGTAGTGTGTGCGAGTTCCACGCCGCCGACCGGGCGGAAGTGACCCGGAACGTCGAAGAGTGTAAGCAGTTCCTGGAGCTGGTCAAAGACCTCGGCGGCCGCGGGGTCAAGGTCCGGCCCAACGGCGTCGCCAAGGGCCAAACCGTCGAGGAGGCGTGCGAGCAGATCGGCACCGCGCTGAAACTCTGCGGCAGCGCCGCGGCCGACCTGGGCCTCGAAATCTGGGTCGAGGTCCACGGCGCGGTCACGCAGGTGCCGAAGAATACGAAGGCCATCATGGACGCTTGCGGCCACCCCGCGGTCGGCCTGACGTGGAACTCCAACGCCACCGATGTCGTCAACGGCTCGGTCGCCGAGGGCTTCAAGTTGCTCGAAAAGCACATCAAGTCCTGCCACATCAACGAGCTGACCAACGACGCGGCCGGCAAGTACCCGTACCGCGAGCTGTTCGCCAAGCTCGCCGGCGTCGGCTACGACCGCTACACGCTGTGCGAGGTCGGCAAGTCGGTCGAGCCGGCGAAGGGCGTCGAGTACCTACGCGCGTACAAGAAGCTCTGGGAGAGCCTACTGCCGAGTTGACCTTGCGTCCCCAGACCGCCGGTCCGAAGGAGTGATGCGATGCCGAAAGCAGTCCGCGGCACGGCAACGATCGCCGACTTGATGAGCACCAAAGACAAGGCCGAGCTCGTCAACGGCTACGTCGTGACGCAGCCGCCGAATGGGTACTGGCACGCGCGTCTGGCGTCGAGGATTGTGATGAGCCTTGATCGGCACATCGAGGTTCTAGGCGTCGGCGAGACCTTCACCGGCTTGCTGGCCTATGCCCTTGATGAGCCGCTCGAATCGGGGCGTCAGTCGTTCTCGCCAGACGCGTCGTACTACGCGTTCAACTTGTCGAAGACTTTGTTGGGGCCTGTCCCCGGTCCGCCAACCTTCGCGGTGGAAATTCGTACTTCGGAAGAACTCAGTTCCGCCGGGGACGCCGAGTATGAGGCGAAGCGGAAGGACTACTTTTACGCCGGCACCCTCGTAGTCTGGGATGTCGATCCGCGGGCGAAGACCGTGACGAAGTACGCGGCGGCCGACCCGCTCACGCCGGTCGTCTTTGCCGCCGGGAGTGTCGCCGACTCGGAGCCGGCGGTGCCGGGGTGGACGCTCGCCCTCGACGCGCTGTTCGCTTGACGCGCGCAGCGGGCCGCCGTACATTGATTGCACCTACCGAGAGGTTTCGCCGTGACTGTCGCCGCCGCCCAAGTCGTGATTCTCGCCGCGCAGGGAGTGCGTGCGGCCGGGGTTCGTCCAGGGTAGCGGCAGGGGGTCGAGCGATCGGCCGGACGCCCAAGCCCTGGAGCCTGCGCTTCAGGGCTTGCTTCGTTTCCCACCCTCACCCCACCCCGGAACTCCCCGTGACTCGCACGTCCATCTACGACACGACCCTTCGCGACGGCAGCCAGGGCGAAGGCGTCAACTTCTCCCTGCAAGACAAATTGCTCCTCACGAAGCGGCTCGACGAACTCGGGGTCGATTTCATCGAGGGCGGCTACCCGCTCTCGAACCCCAAGGACTTCGAGTACTTCCAGGCCGTCCGCAACCTGAAGCTGTGCCACGCCAAGGTCGTCGCCTTCGGCATGACCCGGCGCAAGAACTCGCCGCCCGAGAACGACATCGGTCTGAACGCGCTGCTCGACTCCGGCACGACGCACGTCACCATCGTCGGCAAGACCTGGGACTTCCACGTCACCGAGGTGCTCAATGCGTCGCTCGACGAGAACGTCGCCATGATCGCCGACTCGGTGCGCCACTGCGTCGAGCAGGGCCGCACGGTGTTCTACGACGCCGAACACTTCTTCGACGGCCTCAAGGCCAACCGCGGCTACGCCTTGCGCACTTTGCGGGTCGCGGCCGAGGCTGGCGCGAGTGCCGTGATCCTCTGCGACACCAACGGCGGCACGATGCCCGAGTTCGTCGCCGACGCCGTGCGGCAGGTGCGCGAACTGGTGCCGTGCGAGGTCGGCATCCACTGCCACAACGACTGCGACCTGGCCGTGGCCAACACGCTCGCCGCGGTGCGGGCCGGGGCGACGCAGGTGCAGGGCACGATGAACGGCATCGGCGAGCGCTGCGGCAACGTCGATCTGGTCAGCGTCGTCGCCAACCTCGCGGTGAAGTACGGCCACGACGTGCTCGTCCCCGGCAGCCTGGGCCGGCTCACCGAGGCGTCGCGCTACGTCTACGAGCTGGCGAACATGAACTTCCGCAACGGCCAGCCGTTCGTCGGGGCGAGTGCGTTCGCCCACAAGGGCGGCATGCACACCCACGCCGTCGCCAAGAACCCGACGAGTTACGAGCACATCGAGCCGACGCTCGTCGGCAACGAACGCCGGCTGCTGGTGAGCGAACTGTCGGGGCAATCGACGATCCTGGCCAAGACAACGAAGTACGCCGTGGGCCACGACAAGGCGTTGATGACGCGCATCCTCACGACGGTGCAGGACCGCGAGTTCGCCGGCTACGAGTACGAGGCGGCCGAGGCGTCGTTCGACCTGCTCGTCAAGCAGGCGGCGGGGCTGTACACGCCGTGGTTTGAGCGGCTGGCGTACCGCGTCAATATCGAGCAGGGGCCGGCCGGACTGGTCACCGAGGCGACGGTGAAGTTGAACGTCGCGGGCGGTGTCGAACACACCGTGAGCGAGGGCGACGGCCCGGTGAACGCCCTCGACGCGGCGATGCGCAAGGCGTTGCTGCCGCACTTCCCGCGACTCGACGAGTTGCAGTTGGTCGATTACAAGGTCCGCGTCGTGAACTCGAAGGCCGGCACGGCGGCGCGGGTGCGGGTCGTGATCGAGAGCCGCGACGGCGACGCCATCTGGGGCACGGTGGGTGTGAGCGAAAACGTCGTCGAGGCCTCGTGGCTCGCGTTGGCCGACTCGATCGAGTACAAGCTGTTCAAGGACGCCGACGAGGCCGCACAGTAACCGGGGGCAGACCATGTCGATCGACACCCGCCACGACGCCCAGAACCCGCCCGCGGCGCTCGACCCGTTCCGCATCGGCTACCGGTACGTCCCCGGTGTCGGGCCGGACGGCGTCGCGCGTCAGGTGATGGTCCCGCTCACGGAAGAAGACTTCCTGCACCCCCAGGAAGAGGACCGCGAGATGCTCACCGACCTGCACACCGTGACGGTGAACTACCTCCGCGAAGCGATCGAGATTCTTCACGAGAGTGAGCCGGAAGTCAGGGTCTTCACGGACCACCGCGTCGATTGGCAGGTGCCGGGAATCGCCCCTCACGGCCCGGATGTCGTCGTGTTCGACAACTTTCACGCCGATTGGGACCCGCTCCGGGGGACGCTCCCTGTGCGAGACTTGGGCGCGCGGGTTATGGCTGTCATCGAGGTGACCTCCGAAGCGACGAGGGCGACCGACTTCGAGGCCAAGTTCATCGAGTACCACGAGGCCGGCATCCCCTACTACGTGATCGTGGACGCCGCAGGCCCTGCGGGGGCGGAGAAGGTTCTGGCTTTCCGTCGCAGCGTGGAAGACTACAAACCGCTGCCGCGAGACGCACAGCTCGGGTGTTTCCTCCCCCGCGTCAACGTTTGGCTTCGCTGGGCCGACGACCGACTCATCGCGACAACGGAGGCCGGCCATGACATCCTCACGGGCGTCGATCTCGCGCGCCGCGCCGACGCGGAAAGTCAGCGGGCCGACGAGGCCACCCAGGTGGCCGGGGCCGAGAAACAACGCGCCGACGAGGCGATCGTGGTGGCTCAAGCCGAGAAACTGCGCGCCGACGAGGCGACGCAAGAGGCCGGGGCCGAAAAGCAGCGCGCCGACGAGGCGACTGAGCGCGCCGAAGCCTTGGCCCGCGAACTCGCGGCACTCAAGGCCCGACTGAACGACGCGAAGTAAAGGACTCCCCATGCCGACCGAGTTGCCCATGAGTTTCGACGCCCAGGCCGCCCAGGAGCGCTGGCTGGCCCACTGGGAGGCGCGCGGCTACTTCACCGCCGACCCCGCCAAGCCCGGCGAGCCGTACACCATCGTCATCCCGCCGCCCAACGTCACCGGCGCGCTGCACATGGGGCACGCGCTCAACAACACGCTCCAAGACGTGCTGATTCGCCGCAAGCGGATGCAGGGCTTCAACACGCTCTGGGTGCCGGGGACCGACCACGCCGGGATCGCCACGCAAGCCGTCGTCGAGAAGCTGATCTTCGCCCAGGAGAAGAAGACCCGTTACGACCTCGGCCGCGAAGCGTTGGTTGCCAAGATTTGGGAGTGGAAGGCCAAGTACGAGACGCGCATCCTCGGGCAGTTGCGCGTACTCGGCGCGTCGCTCGACTGGTCGCGCACCCGCTTCACCCTCGACGAACTCTGCACGAAAGCGGTGCGCGAAACCTTCTTCAAGATGTTCCGCGACGGGTACATCTACCGCGGGAAGCGGCTCGTCAATTGGGACACGCAACTGCAAACCAGCGTCGCCGACGACGAGACGTACACCGAGACGGTCAAGGGCGGCTTCTGGACGTTCAAGTACCCCGTCGTCGGGATGCCGGACACGTTTATCTCGTTCAGCACCACGCGGCCCGAAACGATGCTCGGCGATACGGCACTCTGCGTCCACCCCGACGACGCGCGGTACACGGCCCTCCACGGCCAGAAGGCGTTGCAGCCGCTCACCGGCCGCGAAATCCCCATCATCACTGATGCGTTACTCGCGGACCCGACGCTCGGCACCGGCTGCGTCAAGGTGACGCCGGCCCACGACCCCAACGACTACGCTTGCTGGCAGCGGCACCCCGAAATCGGCATCCTGAACATCCTCAACCCCGACGGCACCATCAACGCCGTCGGCGGCGACAAATACGCCGGGCTGGACCGCTATAAAGTGCGCGAACTCGTCGTCGCCGACATGGAAGCCCTCGGCTACTTCCTCGACAAGCAGGACCGCGACATCCCGTTGCCGTACTCCGACCGGTCGAAGACGCCGATCGAGCCGTACCTGAGCGACCAGTGGTTCGTGGCGATGGGCGACCGGCCCGAAAAGCCCGGCCTCGCGCAGACGGCGATGGACGCGGTGACCGACGGCCGCGTGCGCTTCTTCCCTGAGCGTTATGCGAAGACGTACCTCGACTGGCTCGGCGAGAAGCGTGACTGGTGCATCAGCCGGCAACTCTGGTGGGGCCACCGCATCCCGGTCTGGACGAAGAAGTTCGCCAGCGCGACCGAAGTCACCGCCTACGAACTGGTCCACGGCAAGCGGCTCGGCTTCTGCGAACCGGGTCGCGCGGTTCAGACCGACCTCGTCGGCAACGTCCTTCACGTCTGCCTTGAACAGGACGGCGACGCGACCAACTTGGAGGCCGAGGGCTTCGTCCAGTCCGACGACGTACTCGACACCTGGTTCTCGTCGGCGCTGTGGCCGCACTCGACCCTCGGTTGGCCGGAGCAGACGGCCGACCTCGCGAAGTATTACCCGACTTCGACCCTGGTGACGAGCCGCGACATCATCACGCTCTGGGTGGCCCGCATGGTCATCATGGGCCTGTACAATCTCGGCGAAGTGCCGTTCCGCGACGTGGTCATCACGCCGACGATCCTCGACGGCCTCGGCGAGCGCATGTCGAAGTCGAAGGGCAACGGCGTCGAGCCGCTCGACATCATCGCCATGTACGGCACCGACGCGCTGCGCTACTACGTCACGTCGATCGCTGGCGAGACGCAAGACTCGCGGCTGCCGGTGTCGAACGTCTGCCCGCACTGCGGCAACCTCGTGCCGGTCAAGGCCGAGCACATGAACTTGCGCACTAAGAAGCTCGTTTGCACCGCATGCAAGAAAGCGTTCCGCCCCGGCGGGCCGTGGCCGGCGGACGACCCCGAGTTGCCGACCGCCAAGCAGGCGTCGGACCGCTTCGAGGTCGGCCGCAACTTCGCCAACAAGCTGTGGAACGCGACCCGCTTCATCCTGATGAACCTCGACGGCTACACCCCCGCGCCGATCGACCCGGCCACGCTCGCCGTCGAAGACCGCTGGATCGTCTCGCGGCTGGCGACCACGACTGTCGCGGTGAGTGCCGCGCTCGACGGCTACCGCTTCGCGGAGGCGACGCGGCTGATCTACGAGTTCACCTGGAGCGAGTTCTGCGACTGGTACCTCGAAATGGCCAAGTCGCGCCGCAGCGACCCGGTCGGCCAGCGCGTCCTCGTCGGCGTACTCGACGGCATCTTGCGGCTGGCCCACCCGATCATGCCGTTCGTCACCGAGTCGCTCTGGACGGCGCTCAACGAGGTCGCGCCGATCCGCGGGCTGGCGGCCCCGATGCCGCAGCTCGAGAACGTCTGCATGGTCGAGTGGCCGAGCTACCCCGAGGCGTTCACGGCCCCCGAGACCGAAGCCGAGATCGGCCGGATGCAGGAGTTGATTCGCTCCATCCGGGAGGTCCGCAACCGCTACCAACTCGACGACAAGACCAAGGTCGAACTCGTCATGACGGCGGCCCACGCCAAGCCGTTCGAGAAGCTGGTGCCCTTCATCGTCGGCATGGCCGACCTCAGCGGCATCACGCTGACCGAGTCGCCGACGAAGCCGAAGCAGTCGGCTTCGATCGTCCACGCCGACTTCGAGGCCCGCGTCTTGCTACAAGGGCTGATCGACCCGGCGACCGAGTCGAAGCGGCTCGACAAGCAGATCGCCGAGGCCCGCAAGCAGGCCGCCGCCCTACAAGCGAAGCTGGCCAACGCGAGCTACGTCAAGAACGCCCCGGCCGAGGTCGTGCAAGAGTCGCGCGAGAAGGTCGCCGAGTTGACGCGCCAGGCGGAGACGCTCGAAGAGAACCTGCGCGAGTTACGCGAGGGGTGACGGCGGTTTTGTTAGCCGGACGCGCAAGCGACGGGAGCAAATCCCGGCGGACGATGCCCCTTGGGGTGGCGGTTTCTATTCCTCCAAAACAGCACTGTCCGCCGGGATTTGCTCCCGTCGCTTGCGCGTCCGGCTAACAAGGCCTCGGAAACACCGCGCGCGGCCGCAAGCGGCTGCCGTCGCCTTCGGCCAGCGCGTGCAGGGTGTCGCCGACGAACACGGCGACGCGGCCGACGAGCGCGGTGGCCAGCGTCTGCCCCTGGAATAGTGCCTTCGCCTCCCCCTCGCTGACGCGAACCGTCGCCAGGTCGCACACGCCCTCCGCCATCGGCCGCAGGCTCGCGGTCAGCGTCGCCAGGCTCGCATCGACGCTCACGCCCTGCCCCGCGTCGAACGGGCCGACGTGGGTCCGCCGTAGCGCCGTGACGTAGCCGCCGCAGCCGAGGCTCGCCCCCAGGTCGCGGGCAATACTGCGGACGTACGTCCCCTTGCCGCACTCGACGGCGAGTTCGACGCGCGGCCACTCGTAGGCGGTCACGGCCACCGACTTGACGTGGACGGTGCGCGGCTGGACCGGCACCGCCACGCCCTTGCGGGCCAGGTCGTGCGCCCGCTTGCCGTCGATCTTCAACGCCGACACCTGCGGCGGCAACTGCGCGACGACGCCGACCAGCTCCGCACACGCCGCCTCGACATCCTCGCGCGTCGGGACCGGCGCGTCGGGGGTTTCGGTCACCTCGCCGTCGGCGTCGTCGCTGCTGCTGGTGGCCCCGAGGCGAACCGTCGCCGCGTAGCCCTTGCCCATCGCATGCACGTCGTCGGCCAGCCGCGTCGCCTGGCCGACGCAGACGACGAGGACGCCGGTCGCCAGCGGGTCGAGGGTGCCGGTGTGGCCGACCTTCGTGCCGCGCGGCAACGTCCGCTCGACGTAGTTGACCGCGTCGCGCGAGGTCATGCCGGCCGGCTTGTCGATCACGAGCAGTCCGTTCATCGTCGCGCTCTTCGGGGGGCGGGCCGTGCGATGGGGTCTTCGGTAGTGGCCGTGGCTTGAAGTGGAGAAAGGCCGCTACCGCGTGGGCGCGGGGAGGGAAAATTGCTTGAGAGGCCCGCGAACAACGGCTGGCAGGCAGACCTGCCCTCGGAGTTCACGGCGGGCTTCGGAAGGTCGGCCCGGCGTACCGCTACGCCGGGGGACCGCGGCCGACTAGTTCTGCGGGATCTCGATCTTGCACCAGCCGAGATCGACGAGCGTGGCGTTCGTCGTGTCGTTGGTGAAGTACTTGGGGTCGAGGCTGTAGATCACGAAGCGGCCGTGCTTCTCGGCCTGAACGAGGCGGGCGGTCCGCAGCACGCCGAGGTGGTGCGAGACGTTGACGATCTCGACCTTGAGCAGGTCCGCGAGCTGCGTGACGTTCTTGGAGCCGGTCCGCAGGCAGTCGATGATCCGAATGCGATTCGGCTCGGCGATTGCCTGGAGGAGGTCGGCACAGTCTTTGGCTTGGTGCGTGTCAGTCATCACAGTGAACTCCGACAAGGGGAAGAAGGAACATGGAACCCGAGGCGCGACCAGTTATTGCTTCGCATGACTCAGATGGTGGCGGCATTTGAGAGCGGCACGCAATGCAATACTCATCTATATATCGAGTGCCAGATTTTTTATCAAGACTTATTGCCTGTCTTTGGGACGCATTTCCCCAAAAAGACTATCAATTTGAGGCAGCGGCTCAATTTCTAGCCGTGGGCATGAAAATTTCGCCCTTTTTGGCCCTTTCCAATGGCCCAGGATGCCGAATTCTTTCGCGAAATCGGTATTTCTCCGGCGAAGATCGGAGCCGATAAGTGTCCACTGGCACCTTGGCCTTAACAAAGAGCGATCCAAGAATATTTTTGGGCAAGCTACATTCGACTTGAGAAATGACTGTCGTGATCTGTAGAAAGTGGGGGCGGATTGGCGAGAGATTCCGGGAGCGGGGACGCCGGCTGAGACGCCGGTTGAGCTGTCCCGACTCAGGTGCCGCGACGCTGCTTGTAGATCTCGCTGGCCCGGCGCAAGATGTTTTGCTCGTCGCCGGTCAGGCTGTCCTTGCCGCTGCGGGAGACCTTCTCGAGCACCTGATCGAGCTTCGCTTCGAGTTGCTCGTCGAGCGCCACGGGCGCGGCGGGCGTCGGCGGGGTAGGGCGGGAGTAGGCCCCCAGGATCTCGCGGGCGGTCTGGTCGGTCGCCGCCTCGCGCTCGCGCGGCGTCTCGGCCGGCGTCCGGGCGATTTTGAGGCGAGAACCTCGCGGCCGGGCGATACCGAGCAGGCGGTCGAGGCCCAGGCGGCTGGCCAGGCGGGGGTCGAGCTTGAAGTACGCGAGGGTCCAGGCGACCCCGACCGGCAGGGCGACGAGTCCCGAGGCGACGGGGCCGCCCTCGAGTTCGAGGCCCAGCGTCAGGCCGAACGGCACCAGCACCAGCACCAGCGTGGGGACGTTCAGGCCCAGGAAGAGTTGCGACCGCGGGGCGACGCAGACGTACAGCGTCAGGACGCTCCAGAGCAGCGGCAGCGACCCGAAGGTCTTCAGTTCGGCCTCGAAGCCGCCCAGGCCGGCGGCGAGCTTGGCGGCGGCGATCGCGGCTACCGTGGCGGCGAGGTACGCCGCGTACTCGAGCGACCCGTACTTGCCCTCGACGCGGCTGCCGAAGTAGTAGAAGCCCCAGAGCGCCAGGCCGACGACCAGCAGGGCCTCGCGGCGGTGGACGAAGAACGACGTGACCGGCCGCCAGACCTGCCCGCGCAGGGTCGCCGCGAGGTCGTAGAGGCCCCCGTTGAGCAGCACGTCGTCCTGGCCGCCGCGGCGCGGGTTGGAGCCGAGGACTTGCGCGACGAAGACCGCGGCGAGCAGCAGCATCAGGCCGTAGGTCACCCGCGCCCGCGCGGCGGTGGCCCACCAGGTCGGCTCGTCGTCGCGGTAGTAGTCGCGGTCCTGAATCCCCATCGGCGCGCCCCGGTGTGGTTGGCGGTGTGCGTCCCCGCGCTGCACCCGAGCATGCTATCACAGTCGGGGCGCGGGGGACACTCGCCCGCCGGCTTTCGCGCAAGTCGGGCTACTTGACCACTTCCATGCCGGCCTTCTCGGCGGCCGCGTACAGTTCGGCCAGCGACTTGTTGACCGCCCGCACGCCGTTGACCACGTCGGCCCCGAGGGGCTTGCCGCGCTCCGACGCGCTCAGGAAAAGCGACTGGAGCATGTCCAGGAACTCGACGCCCTCGTAGGCGTTCGGCAGGCGACTCAGGGCCGCCGTGAGGGCCTTCCAGTCCTTCAGGTGCCGGCCGAACGCGGCGCGGACCGTCAGGGGGCAGCCGGCCAGCGGCTGCTGCTCCATCGCCGCGACGTACCCGGCGAGGCCCTTCGCCACGTCCGCCGGGGTCGCCTCGGCGGTGAGCAGCGCGAAGTGGCCGTTGAACTCGGCGCGGTTGGCCTCCAGCAACGCCTGCACGGCCGCCTGCTCGGGCGTGGCGGTGGCGTCGCCCTTGGGCCGCACCGACCGCTCGACGACGAACGGCGTCAGCGCGGCGACGCCCGACTTCTCCTCGGGGGCGTCGGAGCAGCCGGCGGCGGTGAGCAAAATGGCGGTGGCGATGGCGAGAGTCGGTAGTCGGCGCATGGCGTCGGCCTCGTCGGGGGGGTGGGTTCCTCCGACGAGCTTAGGACACGACTTCCCCCGGAGCGCCGAGGCGAGTGATTTCGCCCGCGGCGGGGCGACCAACGCCTTACGCGATCCAGTCGCGCTTGCGGAGGTGGCGGTAGCCGCCGTAACTCTCCAGCGGCGTGAAGTTCGAGCAGCCCTCGAAGAAGTAGTGCGTCACCTGGCTGAAGCGCGTCCGCGACTTATCGACGTGCGTACCGCCGCCGTGCAAGAGGTTCGACGCCCACAGCAGCGCCTGGCCCTTCTTGAGGATCGCGCGCTCGGCGACGAGTTTGTGGTCCTCGACGTACTTGGCGATGTACGCCTCGTAGAGCGGGTAGTGGGCCGCGCCGGGGCCGGGGGCGAAGTCCTCCATCGTCACCACCGGCAACTTGTGGCTGCCGGGGTAGTAGACCAGCGCCCCGTTGTCGAGGTCGATGTCCTCCAAGGCGACCCAGACGCCGCACATGTAGGTCGCGGGGTCGGAGTTGAAGTGGATCGCGTCCGAGTGGACCCGCTGCTCCGTGCCGACGGGGAAGTTCAGCGTCTGGAACGGCAGCGGCTCGCGGTCGTAGACTTGCCGCAGCAGCCGCAAGACGCGCGGGGCCAGGGCGATCGCCTTGATCGCCGGGCAGGCCCGCCAGCCGTCGAAGTAGCGAGCGCCGTGGTGCCACTCCTTGCCCTTGATCGGCTCCGAGTCGAGCATCTCCTTCGTCGCGGCGTTCAGGGTCGCCTCGGGGATGCCGGGGTCGAAGATCAGGTACCCGGCCGAGTGGTACTGCCCCTCGATCGGGGCCGGGTAGACCGGCGTCCAGCGGTGGTAGCGGTTCTTGAAGCCGCGAACACCGGGGATCAAGTCGAGGGTACTGCCGAGGGCCATTGGGGAATCCTTCCGGGGTGGCGTGGGCGAACACGGGGCGTCAGTTGCCTTCGAGCTTCATGTGGCAGTTCTTGTACTTCTTGCCGCTGCCGCAGTAGCACGGGTCGTTGCGGCCGACCTTCTTGCCGACGTTGCGGATCGTCTCCGGCTTCTTGGGCTCGCCGGAGTTGAGCGCCTGGGTGCCGGCCTCGGTCTGGGCCGCCTGGGCGGAGCGGGCCTGCATGGCACTCACCGCCTGCTGCTGTTGCGCCCGCGCCCCGGCGAACAGGGCCGTCTGCACGTCCTCGTCGGCCACGTCCTCGATGCGGAAGATGCTCTCGCCGACCTTGTCGCGGACCCCCTCCCACATCGTGTCGAACATCTTCATGCCCTCGCGCTTGAAGATGATCTTGGGATCCTCTTGCGCGTGCGAGTTGAGTTGCACCACGCTCCGCAGGTGGTCCATCGTGAGGAGGTGGGCCTTCCAGGAGCTGTCGATGATGTCGAGGACCAGCCGCCGCTCGACGTGGTGCATCTCGGGGCGGTACTTCTCGTCGTAGGCGTTCAGCAGCGCGTCGGTGACCGCGGCCGGGGTGACGCCGGTGAACTTGGCCGGGTCGAGTTCGAGCCGCAAGTCGGTCGCGGCCCAGTCGGTGACCTCCTTGGCGTCGGCCGCCTCGGCGACGCCCGACCCGCTCAGGGCGTCGGCGACCCGCGCGGCGACCTCGGCGTAGTCGGCGTTCGGGAACTGCGCGGCACTGTGGGCCAGCAGCAGCGCCTCGATCTTGCCCTTGCCCTCGGTGCGGACCACGTCCTCGCCCAGCGTCTCGGCCGCGCCGGGGAAGCGGGTGGCGATCCAGTGCAGCAGGCCCTCGCGGTCGGGCCGGCGCTCGCCGCCCTTGCTCTTGTCGGGCAGGTAGCTCGACAGGCCGACGTGGACGGGGAACTGCACGTCCTTGGCGCGGTACGTCTCGCGCACCTTCTGCCGCAGCAACTCCAGCAACTCCGGGCCTTCCTTCGCCACCGCGTCGTCGAGACTCAGCTTGATGCCGAACTGCTGCCGCGCCCAATCGCAGAGGCTCTCGGCCGCGTACGTCTTGACCAGGTAGCGTTCCCCGGCGGCGAGTTCCACGCCGAGAATCGCCTTGTCGGCCTCGGCGATGAGGTACGTGTCGAGTTCCTCGCGCGGCACCTTCTTCAAGTCCCGGTCGGTGAGTTTGAGGCCGTAGCGGGTGTTGACGGCGCGGGTGAGTTCCTGCCACTTCCAGTCGCGCGGGTCGTCGTTGGGGTTCAGGCTCTCTTCGAGGGCTTCGGAGATGAACACCGGGGCGGCCTGGCTGGCGCGGTCCTGGGCGATCTTGACCGCCTCGGGGAAGGCGACGTTGCGGAAGTCCGACGACTCGGCCTCGATGCCCATCTCCTCCGACGCATAGGCCGCGAAGCTCGCCGCGCCGTAGTCCTCGGCCCCGTAGCGCTTGACCGCGTCGGTCAGTTGCGCGTCGAGCATTTCGAGCAGCATCGAGCGCGGGTTGCGGCCGTCGAGGATCGACTGGCGCGCGCCGTAAGTGCGCTTCCGCTGGTAGTCCATGACCTCGTCGTACTCGAGCAGGCTCTTGCGCTGCTCGAAGTGGTACTCCTCGACCTTGCGCTGGGCATTTTGAATCTGCTTCGAGAGCATGTTGCTCTCGAGGGCTTCGCCGTCTTGCATCCCGAGCCACGGGTTGTTCATCAGGCGTTGCAGCCGCTCGCCGCCGAAGAGGCGCATCAGTTCGTCTTCGAGCGACAGGTAGAACTTGCTCGAGCCGGGGTCGCCCTGCCGGCCGGCGCGGCCGCGCAGCTGGTTATCGACGCGCCGGGACTCGTGGCGCTCGGTGCCGACGATGTGCAGGCCGCCCATCTCGGCGACCTTGCGGCCCTGCTCCTTCATCTTCTCCTTCGACTCGATCTCGTCGACGGTCTGCTTCCACAGGTCGTCGGGCACTTCGAGGCGCGTCGGGTAGGCGAGCCGGCCGTCGGCGTCGGTGGCGAGCTTGAGCCTCGCCCACGCCAGCGTCTCGGCGTTGCCGCCGAGGATGATGTCGGTGCCGCGCCCGGCCATGTTGGTGCTGATCGTCACGGCGTTGAGCCGGCCGGCCTGCGCGACGATCTCCGACTCGCGGGCGACGTTCTCCGGCTTGGCGTTGAGGAGTTCGTGCTTGACGCCGCGGCGCTTCAGCATCGTCGAGAGGTACTCGGACTTCTTCACGTCGGTCGTGCCGATCAGGATCGGCCGGCCGGTCTTGGCGACCTCGGTCACCTCGCCGACGACGGCGTCCCACTTCTCTTTTTGCGTCTTGTAAATCAGGTCGGGCGAGTTGACGCGGCGCAGCGGCCGGTGCGTCGGCACCGCCACCACGTCGAGCTTGTAGATCTTCATGAACTCGTTGGCCTCGGTCATCGCCGTGCCGGTCATGCCGGCGAGCTTGCCGTAGAGCTTGAAGAAGTTTTGCAGCGTCACCGTGGCGAGGGTCTGCGTCTCCTGCTTGATAGTCACGCCGTCGCGCTTGTGCTTGGCCTCGATCGACTGGTGC
>JANXTD010000371.1 GCA_025352585.1 Fimbriiglobus sp. | reverse complement strand
GCGCGGCTGGCCGCCTTCGCCCCGCTGCCGGAGATCCTGCCGGTGTCGGACATCCTCTTCGACGCCTGGTCGCTGACCACCGTGCGCGGCAAGCTGCCCGGCCGCCCGGAGGTCGAGCCGTACCTGCACGGCGTCGAAAAGCCCGACCTTGCCCAAACAACCATTGCCTGGCGGGATGATGTTGAATTGTTAACCCGTGAGGTTCTCGAGGCCTACGACCCGAGTGGTAAGTCTGGCGACGTGGAGAAGGCGGCGGAAGCGGCACTCGAATTCTTCCCGCTCAAGCCGCACGAGAAGTTGAGCCTGCCGACTTACAGGGCGCAAGAGCAGTTAAAGCGGATCGCCGCGAGGCCGGGCGGCGTGGAGTTGCCTGTCTGGGTCGTGAGCCTCGACGACAGCGTCCAGGTTTGCACCCTCGGCGACATTGACTTGACGGGCAAGCAGGGGAAGCCGTACACCTCCCTGGCGAACCGCATGCTCCTACTGCCGCCCAACGCCGGCGGACTGGCGGCGGGGCTGCTGGCGGGCGACGACAAGTTTGACAGCGACGAGCGGTACGACGTGAGTCAGGAGTGGTACACGGCCGATATGAACAGGTCACGCCGCCGGTGGCGTAAGCGTCTTGCCTCCGACACTATCGACCGAGACACCTCAGCCGCGCTAGACTCGGCCGAGATGCGGCAGCTCGAAGTGTTCAACTTGAACCCGGACGCCGAGGACAGCGAAACCCCGCAGGCCGGCCGCTACTGGCACTGGTACGCCCGACCGGACTCGGCGGACCAGGACGGCCCCAAGAACTCCATCACCCCGGTGACCTGGCAAGAACACACGGACCAAGTGGTGAAGGGGGCTGATCACATCGTCTCCGCGCTGAAGCTCCCCACGGACCTCGCCAAGGCGGTGGTGCTGGCCGCGAAATTCCACGACCTGGGCAAGTTGCGGGCCGCCTGGCAGCGCAGCATCGGCAGCCGAGACCTGGCGGTCGCCTACGCCAAGTCGGCCAGGGGCTGGCGCGGCTTCCGGCTCCCCGGCTACCGCCACGAACTCGGCTCGCTCTTCGACGCCCTCCGCGACTCCAAGGCAGTACTCGACGCCCTCGATCCTGGCATGCGAGATGTCGTGCTGCACTTGGTCGCGGCGCACCACGGTCGCGCCCGGCCGCACTTCCCGGACGGTGAGGAGATCGACTTGCCGCCCGGCCTCGCCGACCTGGCCGCCGTCGCCGAGGTGCCGCGCCGCTTCGCCCGGCTGCAACGCCGCTACGGCCGCTGGGGCTTGGCGTACCTCGAATCACTGCTGCGAGCTGCGGACATCGCCGCTAGCGCGAACCCAAGTTGTACGAAGGGGGTGCCGTCGTGAGCCTGCGCGTCAACGTTGACCTGACGAACCCCGGCCAGTTCTTCGCCTGCTGTGGCCTGCTGGAACTCGCCGACCGCCTGTGGCCGGGGGCCGAAGGCTGGTTTGAGGGCGGGGAGTTCTGCGTCGAGTGCGACGGAGACTTGCGACTGCTGCTGCAAGCAGCGAGCAGCACTCGCATTCAAGGGATGGACGGGACGGGCGACGAAGTTGAGGCGGAAAACGATGAGGAGGAGGATGACGCCTTCGAGCCGATTATTCTGCTCAGCCCCGTGGCTCTCAGGCTTGACTGGTGGCAGGACAAAAGCCTCAAACCGTGGGCAGGGTCCATGAAGGTGAAGCTAATCACCGTCGCCATGAGCTTCGCGGTTGACCCAGACTCCATTGATCCCCTGGGCCAAACTCAAGTCGTGTTCGATCCGCCTACGCTCACGACGACCGGCAAGCCGAAGAAACCAAAGAAGCGTGAGCCGTTTTACTTCGACTCTCGGCGAGGGGCCAACGCGACCGCTCTGGACATCGGCTTCATGCCGGACACGATCAAGACGCTCAAGACTTTCGCCCACCCGGCCGTTGAGTTCTTCGCCCTAGTCGGCCTCCAGCGGTGCCGGCCACGGCCGACCGACACCCCCCGGGTGTTCGACTACTTCACCTGGGCTGTGCCGTGCGGCACCGCCGTGCTACCGCTGGCCGTGTGCGGACTGCTCGGCGACCCCCACGCCCGCGGCTATCGGTTCGAGAATGCCTTTCGCACCGGCCAGAAAAAGCACAAAGCTTTCAACCCCGCCACTCCCTTCAGAGGTTCCCGATGAGCAAGCCGACCTACTACGACACCTGGCTGGCCGACGACGGTCCCGCGGCCCTCGTCATCCGCGAACCCCTCGTCCCCGTCGAGGGGCCGGACGGGGTGTTCTTCCCGGCCACTTTCGCCGCCGGCGACGGCTTCCCCGGCGGGTACAATATTGACGTGTTCCCGTCTGACTCCGACGCCGCACAGGTCGCCCGTGGACTGGGCTACACCAAGAGCTACAAGCCGTCCATTGCGCAGTTCCCTTCGGCCCGGAACGTCTGTTTGGTGGACAGCGTCGGGTCGCAGGCCAACCGCATCGAGCCGCTCTTCGCCAAGGAGAAGTACCGGCACCTCGTCCCGCAGGTGACGATCACGGCCGGGGACAAGACGGTTAACCTGCTGGACGCTGGGCACCGGGCTGGCGACGCCCTCTTGCGGTCCACTAAGCTCCAGGCCGAATTGGCCGCAGCGTTCAAGGCGGCGCTCGCCGGCGACGACGCCCCGCTGGCCAAAGTCGCCCCCACGTCGCTGGTGTTCGGGGTCTGGGACTCGCGGAACACCCAGGCGAAGCGGCCCCGGCTGGTCGCGTCCACCGTCCGGGCATTCGACGTGCGGCTGAACACTCGGTCGGCGGTGTACGTCCCGCCGATGGACTACGCCAGTCAGGACGTGTTCAGCGAAGACGAGAAGTCGAAAGCCGAGAAGGACGCCAAGAACCCGCTGGCCGTCCGCGGGTTCGTGCACGTGCCGGCGTCCGGTACCCACGGCGGGGTGACCGCCACCGGCGGCGTCCGTCGGGACGCGACCCTCAGCCTGGCCGCCCTACGCTTACTCAAGGGCAAGACCCCGGAAGACGGACAGCGGCTTCGGCGGTACGTCCTCGGGCTAGCGCTGGTGGCCCTGACTACCCCCGGCGAGACGTACCTGCGGGCCGGCTGCAACCTGGTACCTGATGTAGACCAGCCCCGCACGTTCACTCTGGTCGGGTCCGACGGCAGCCGGGAGAAACTCAAGCTGACCCACGGGGAGGCGCTGGTATTCGCCACCGCCGCCGCCGAGGATTTCGGTGTAGGCGAGGACAAGCCGGTGACGTTCGACAAGGCCCTGGCCAAGCAGGACGTGACGGATGCGGGCGAGGCCAAGAAGGCGAAAGCAGCCAAGAAGGACAAGGCGACGAAGGGGGACGGGCCGACGACGGCCGTCGAGGAGGTGTCCTGATGCCCACGTTCCGCCTGACCGTCCGGCTTCTGGGCGACTCGTTCCACGGCCGCGGCGACGGCGGCGACCCGGAGTGGCCGCCGTCCCCGTTGCGGGCCTTCCAGGCGCTGGTGGCTGCCGCCGCCGGCCGCTGGCGGGGGCCGCGGTTAAGCGGCTCCGCGGTCCCGGCACTGGAATGGTTGGAACGGCTGCCGCCGCCGCAGGTGATCGCCCCGCGTGGTCGGCCCGCCGCCCGGCCATACCGACTGTACGTGCCGAACAACGTCGGCGACGTGGTGGCCGCCGCCTGGGCGCGGGGCAACCCGGACGCCAGCATCGCCGAATACCGCACTGAAAAAGATGTGCGGCCGACCCGGTTCGCGGAGGGGCAGGCCGTCTGTTTCGACTGGCCGCTGTCGGCCGAAC
>JANXTD010000345.1 GCA_025352585.1 Fimbriiglobus sp. | reverse complement strand
GCAGAGTAGCGGAGCAAAACCGAATCCAAGGTTTAGTCTTCTCCGCTGCTCTGCTCCTCCGCGGTTAGCACTCTTGGTTAATCGATCACCTTGTTCAGTGGGAACTCGACGAGCCCCGTCGCCCCGGCGCGCTTCAGGGCGGGGATGATCTTGCGGACGGTCGCCTCGTCGAGGATCGTCATCACGGCCACCCACTCGGGGTTGGAGAGGTTCGAGATGGTCGGGTTCTGGAGGGCCGGCAACACCGGCAACACACTCGCCAGGTCGGCCCGGCGGACGTTCATCATCAAGCCGACCTTGGCCTCGGCGTTCATCGCCCCTTGCAACATTAACAGGAGGTCGTCCATCTTGCGGCGCTTCCACGGGTCCACGGCCGCGGCGGTGTTCGCAATGAAGCGCGTCGTGCTTTCCAGGAGGTCGCAAACGATGCGCAGGTTGTTCGCCCGCAGGGAACTGCCGGTCTCGGTGACCTCGACGATGGCGTCGGCCAGGCGCGGCGGCTTGACCTCGGTCGCGCCCCAACTGAACTCGACGTGGGCCGTGACGCCGTGCGATTCTAACCAGCGGCGGGTGATGTTCACCACCTCCGTGGCGATCCGCTTGCCCTGCAAATCCTGGGGTGTCTGGATCGGCGAGTCGTTGGGCACGGCCAGCACCCAGCGCACCGGCCGGCGGCTGACCTTGCTGAAGACGAGTTCGGCCAACTCCTCGACGACCGCGCCGCTCTCGACGACCCAGTCCTTGCCGGTGAGGCCGCAGTCGAGCGAGCCGTCCTCGACGTAGCGGGCCATCTCCTGGGCGCGGATCAGCGTGCAGTGGATTTCGGGGTCGTCGAGCGTCGGGTAGTAGTTGCGGGCGGTGAACGACAGCTTGTAGCCCGCCTTGCGGAACAGCTCGGCGGTCGCCTCTTGCAGCGACCCGGCGGGGATGCCCAACTTCAACACGCGGTCGGTCATGGGTTTGGCCCCAGGGAGTTCGATTGCGTTGGCGGCGCGGGCGGTCACGCGGACCCCGGCGGCGGCGGCCAGCCGCAGCACGGCCCCGAGGCTCGCGGCGTCGGCCCCCGCCCGGCTGCCGACGCCGGTCAGGGTGCGGTACGCCGCACTCCGGGGGACGCCCGCGGCCTGGGCGAGCGCGTAGACGCTCAGGCCGCGGGCCTTGGCGCTGTCGAGGATCGCGGCGATCAGTTCGGCGGCGGTCATCGGTCGTCACCAACGGGAGGAAGCCCCCGGCAATTGCCGGGAGCGGGATAAGGCATTTTACGACGTTTCGCCCCCGACGGCGAAGCGGTAGCGGGCCATCCCCTGCGTGAACCAGCCCGGCTCGCCGTCGGGCCAGAGCGGGCCGGACGCCGGCGGCACGTCCCCCGCGGCACGGCACGCCTGCATCGCCCGGCCGGCCGCGTGCGCCGGACTTTTCGCCCGCGCGGCGTCGGCGGCGAACGCCGCGGCGGCAATCGCGTCCTCGCACGCCTCGTGGCACGCCGCCGGCCCCAAAGTTTGCGCCGCCGACGCCATCGCGTTGGCCGCACACCGCGCCGCGTCCGACGCCAAGTCGAGCGCGAAGCGCGTCACCGGCTCCCCCGCGGAGTAGCGCTGGGCCGTACGGATCGTCGCGGTGAGCGCGTGCAGCCACTCGAACGCCTCGGGGCCGTAGTGGTCGGCCGCCTGCGCCAGCACCGGCGCGACCCGCTCCGCCGCGCGCGCCGCCAGGCTCACGACCTCGCGGCGGGGCATCTTCAACAGCGCGGCTTCGAGGGTCGGCCAGTCGGTCGGCATGTAACGTCTCGCGGCGGAGTCGGTATTCTACGCTGTCCGACGCGGCCCCCTCACACCGGGGCCGAGCGGGCGCGGGAACACTTCCCCATGCTCACGATCCGCAAGGCCGCCGACCGCGGCACCACGTACATCGGCTGGCTCGACAGTAAGCACACCTTCAGTTTCGGCGACTACACCGACCCCCGCCACCACAGCTTCCGCACGTTGCGCGTCATCAACGACGACCGCGTGGCGGCGGGCCAAGGTTTCGGCACGCACCCGCACCGCGACATGGAGATTTTCACCTGGGTGCTCAGTGGCGAACTCGCTCACAAGGACAGCATGGGCACCGGCGCGACGATCCACGCCGGCGAGTGGCAGGCGATGTCGGCCGGCACCGGCGTGTCGCACTCGGAGTTCAACCCGTCGCCGACGGTGCCGGTGCATTTGCTGCAAATGTGGATCACCCCCGCCCGCCGCGGCCTGACGCCGATGTACCAGCAAAAGGCGTTCGCCCCGCCGCCGGGCACCTGGCAAACGACCCTGTCGCCCGACGGCCGCGACGGCTCGCTGGTGATCCATCAAGACGCCGTGATCCGCACGGCGACCCTGACGGCGACGCCACTGACGCACGACCTCGCCCCCGGCCGCGGCGCGTGGCTGCACGTCGCCACCGGCACGGCAAGTGTCAACGGCCTGGAGTTGCAAGCGGGCGACGCCGTCGCGGCCGAGGGTGAGTCGCTGACACTCACGGGTGACGGGCAAGTCGTGCTGTTCGACCTGGGCTAACGTCAACAAAAACAAAAGCATTTTTGCCGCGGAGACGCAGAGTCGCGGAGAAGTCCAAAACAGAAGATTTGGT
>JANXTD010000334.1 GCA_025352585.1 Fimbriiglobus sp. | reverse complement strand
CCCGGCCAACCGCCGCGCGGGCCGGACGCCGAGTGGCGCACCTGGCTCGTCGGCCGCGCGGCGTGTGGCGAGGCGGCGGCGCGACTGCTCGCCGACCGCGCGACCCACGGCGTATGGCCGGAACTCGCGGAGTCCGACTGTCGCGGCTGCCACCAGACGATCCCCGTCCCCGAACGCCCCGTCGCCGGCGGCAAAATCGGGGCGATGCGCTGGCAGTCGGTCTGGCCGCTGACCGGCGGCGGTCTGGCCGAGGCGTCCGAACTCGCGTCGCTGGCCGCGTGGATGGGCACGAACCGCGCCCCCGCCCCGGCCGAAGTTCGCCAACGGGCGAGCGCGGCGGCCGGCCAACTCGCGGCGTGGCGCGACGACCTGGCCCACGCCGACGGCGACCTGCGGCCGCTGGCGCGCCGCGTCTTCCCGCCGTCGGCCGCGGGGCGGGACGCCGTCGCCGTGCTGAGCGGGCTGGCCGCCCTGGAGCGCTCCGACGGCACCCGGACGCCGGCCCTTCGCACCGCCTTCGAGCGCTTCCGCGGCGCGACCGGCGACACGGCCTCGGCCCTCGACGAAGCCCTGCGCGACGCCCGCCGGTGACTCGCCCCCTGCCCGCCGTAGGAGCCGCCCGATGACCGGACCCCCACGCTGGCCGCTGCTGCTCTGGCCCCTCGTCGTCGTGGGCGGGGCCGTCGGCTTGCCGCTGCTGACCGCTACCCCGGCCGAGCCGCGCGTCGAACCGGCGCGCGCCGCCGGCCAACCCTACGGCGGCGAAACGGGGTCGTTCCGGCAACTGTCGAGCAACTCGTGCGCGGCGGAGTCGTGCCACGGCGGCGCGGCGGGGGCCAAGGGCGGCGAGCACTCGACGTGGGCCGCCGAGGCGTTCCCCGGCCGGCCGTCTGACCCGCACGCCCGCGCCTACCGCGTGCTGTTCAACGAAGTCTCCCGCCGCATCGGCACCGCGCTGAACCTCGTGCCGCACCGCGACGCCCGTTGCCTGAACTGCCACGCCGTGCCGGGGACCGCGCCCGAGACGCACGCCGACGGCGTCGGCTGCGGCGGCTGCCACGGCGCGGCCGAGCAGTGGAACGCCGCCCACGTCGCGCCGGGCTGGTCGTCGCTGTCGGCCCGCGCGAAGTTCGAGGGCTACGGCTTCGCGCCGACGCGGGGCCAAGTCGGCCGCTCGACGGGGTGCGTCGGCTGCCACGTCGGCGACGCCACGCGCGAGGTCAACCACGACCTGATCGCTGCCGGGCACCCGCGGCTCGGCTTCGAGGCGACCCGCTTCCACTTCGACACGGGGTACGCCAAGCACTGGGTCGAGAAGACGCCGCAGCCCGACTTCGAGGCGCGGGCGTGGCTCGCCGGGCAGGCGGTGACGGCCCGCGCCGCGACCGACCTGTTGCGCGTGCGGGCGACTCGCGCCGCCGTCTCCGGTAGTGCGACGCCGTGGCCGGAGTTCGCCGGGCAAAGCTGCTACGCCTGCCACCAGAGCCTCGGCACATCGACCGGCACAGCGTCGGTTCCGAAGCCGGCGGCGCTGGCCGGCTGGGAGGTCGGCGTCGCCACGTCGGTCGGCGTCGCGGCCGACTTCACCGCGGCGGCCTACCCCGGCACGAGCCCGCCCAAACTCGCCGCGTTCACGGCGTTACAACGCGAGATGGCGAAGCGCAGCCCCGCGGCCGCGAAGGTCGCCGGGCTGGCCGCCGACGCGGTCGCCGAGTTCGACGCCTGGCTCGCGCAACTGCAAGTGGCCGAAGACGCCGGGTTGCCGCGACTGCCGGCCGACGTGCCGCGCCGGGTTGCCAACGCCCTCGCGGCGGCCGCCGTCAGCCCTGACCGCGCCGCCCTCGCCGACGCCGATTGGGACGCGCTGGCCGCCCGTTATTTGGGCTGCGCCGCGATGTACCACGCCGGCGGCGGCCGCCCGACGACGTCGACCTGGTCCGAGCCGTTACGCGGCCTGGCCGGCCGGCTCGCCTTCCCCGCCGACGCGAAGGGCGCACGCTTCAACAGCCCCGCCGGCCTGACCGAAGCCCGCGGCGACATCCTCCGCAATTTCGACACCCTGCTCGACGCCACGGCCCCGCCGAAGGAACCGCGATGACGACGACACGCACCAGCGCCCTCGGGGCGACGCTGTTGGCCCTCGCGGTCGCCGGGCTGAGCCTGGCCGCGCCGCCCGCGCCGCGCGTCGAGCCGTCGGGCACGGCGGGCGTCGCGTCGTGCGTGGCCTGCCACAACGCCGCCGCCGGCGACGCCGCGAACCACCCCTTCGCCACCCGCTACCGGTCGAACGAGTTCATCTTGCTGAGCGAGGGCCGGACCTGGCCGCGCGAAGACCCGCACTCGGCGGCGTACCGCGGCATGACCAACGACCTCGGCCGCAAGATGCTCGCGCGGCTGCCGCAGGGCAAGGACGCCGGCTGGGTCGCGGGGAATTGCGCCACCTGCCACGCCGTCGATACCCTGGCCGGCGACTCCACCGCGCCGCCGCCGGGCGACCACGCCGGGCGCTTCGACACGTTAGACGGCGTGTCGTGTACGGCCTGCCACGGCACCGCGACGGCGTGGCAGACGCGGCACTTCGAGGAGCGCACCGACGCCGCCGGCGTGAAGTCGCTGCCGTGGCGGAAGCTCGACCCGGCCGCGAAGGCGAAGGCCGGGCTGCGCGACCTGCGCGACCCGGCGGTGAAGGCGAAGCTGTGCGCGACTTGCCACGTCGGCAGTGACGAGTTGGGCCGCGTGGTGACGCACGAGATGTACGCCGCCGGGCACCCGCCGCTACCGCCGTTCGAGTTGGCGACGTACCTCGACGGCGAGCCGCGCCACTGGTCGCCGACGGCGAAGTTGCCGTACTTCGACGCGGTCGCCAAAGACCCCGGCGAACTGTGGCAGCGCTTCCACGCCCAGCCGGCCGGCGTCGAAGTGGCGGCCGGCCGGGAACTCGCGGCCGGGGCGGTCGCCGCGCTGCGGGCCGAGGCGACTCTGATCGAGGCCGGCACCGAGTCGAGCCGCGACGGCCTCGACTTCGCCCGCTTCGACTGCCTGGCGTGCCACCACGACCTGAAGACGCCCAGCGACCGCCAGGCCCGCGCGCCCAAGCACGGCGCGCCGGGCCGGCCGACCCTGCGGCCGTCGATCGCCGCGCTCGCCGAGGTCGTCGCCGCGCACGCCGCCGCCTCGCCGGACGCGACGTTGCAGGCGTCGGCCGCCGACTTCGCCGCGAAGTGGGACGCCCTGAGTGCGGCCGCGGTGGAGAAGCCGTTCGGCAACCCCAACGCGGTGCGGTCGGCCGCGGCGGGCGTCGTCCGCTGGTGCGACGCCTTCCTCGACGTGCAGAGCCGCCACCCCGCCGCGCTCTACCCCGCGGCGCAAGTCGCCGCGCTGCGGCAACGCCTCGGCGACGCCGCGCTGGGCGACGCGAACCGCGACCCCGAGGCGGCGCTGGCCCTGGCGTGGGGCTACGTCGCCCTCTCTGACGGCCTGCCCGCCGACCGCCTCGCGGCGCTAGCGAAGGTCCTGCCGACGACTGTCCGAGCGCGGCCAACCGCCGCGACGCGCGAGCCGGCCGGGCTGGATTGGGTGTCGCGGCAGTCGAGGCTCAACGGCTACCGCGTCGCGGACTTCGTTACGCCGTTCCGCGCGCTGACGGGGCCGTGATAGGCGTGGCGCGCTCACTTCCGCCCCAACCGGTAGAAGCGGTTGGCCAGCACGCCTTCCAGCGCGAACAGCACCAGCAGCGTCAGCAGTAGCCACGGCAGCAGCGGCAGGTCGGCGCTCTTGCCGGCGAGCAGTGCCCCGAGGTCGAAGTCCTTGCCGACGGCGACGATCGCGCCGGGGCCGGTTAACGCCTCGATCGCGGCCGGCTCGACTTTGGCGAGGTTGCTTTCTTCCGCCGGGGCGTTGAGGCTGAAGCCCTCTTGCCAACTGCGGTCCTCGGTGCGCAGGGCGTAGTTGCCCGGCGTGCGGGTGCGCTCCGGGGGCAAGCGCCACTCGGCCGCGCCCTGCTCCAGTTTGGGCGTCGCCTCCTCGGGGCGCACGCCCGGCCCCTCGAACACCAGCGGCTTGGCCGCGTCGCCGCCCTTCGGCAGCGGCACCGGCACGGCGCGGCCGGCGGTGTACTGGAACAGCCCGTCGGCCGCGTCCCCGGCCAGGTAGCGGGCCAGCAGGTTCGGGAAGACGACCCCCCACGAACTCTCGGCCGTCTCGTAGTAGTCGTTCCACTTCCGCTCCGCGTCCCACGGCGAGTCATCCGCGTCGTCAGCAGTAGCACTTTGCCGCCGCCGGGGGTCTCGCGCTCCAGCACGGCCGGGCGACGCTTCGTTACGTCGGGGCTGTCGTCGTAGCGGGCGACGACGGCCTCGGGGCTGGCATCGACCTCCCAGAACTTCCAGGCGCGGCGTGGGTTGCGTAGGAAATCGACGGTGCCGCTGAGTTGCCAGTCCTTGAACGGGGCCATCAGCGGGTGCCGCAAGGCGTCGTCGCCGGCCAGGAGCCAACTCACGCCGAGCCGCCGGTCGGGTTCGCTGGCGGTCGCCGGCTTGGGCAGCGTCGCGGCGTCGATGACGCTGGCGAGCTTGCCCGGCATCAGGCTGGCGGCGGGGCCGTTGGGGTCGTAGCTGGCGAGCGTGATCTGGTCGAGGCCGCCAGGGATCACGAGCAGCCGGCCGCCGCGACCGACGTACTTCGACGCCTTGGCCCAGAGACTTTCGCCGTCGGCGAGCGGCTTCGCCGGGTCGTTCAGGCTCAGGAAGCAGACCAAGTCGTAGGCGGCGAAGTCTTTGACGCCCGCGGGGGTGACCACGTCGCAAGCGAACTCGCCCTTCTGGCGGTGGGCGAGCTGCCAGAACGCGCCGTCGGTCGGGTCGTCGCACACGGTCAGGATGCGCCGGCTCTCGCCGACTTTGAAGGTCACGTAGCGGACGTTGTCGAAGCCCGGCACGCCGTCCGGCCCCAGGTTGTCGGGGGTTTCGAGCGTCACCTCGGCCTGGTGCAGCCCCGGCTTCAGGTCGCGGAAGGTGAATGCGGTCAGCGTCGGCGTGCCGGCCGGCAGGGCCACGTCGTTGGCGGCGATCGCCCCGGTGTCGGTCAGCCGGCACTTCACCCGCGCCGCGGGGACGGCCGGGCCGGTCGCCTGGACGGTGGCCGTGACGGTGACCGGGGCACCGGCCGGCGCAACCGCGGGGCGGACCTCGGCGGCCAACAGGCTCACGTTCGCCGGCTGCTCGACGCCCACGTCGAAGAGCA
>JANXTD010000315.1 GCA_025352585.1 Fimbriiglobus sp. | reverse complement strand
TTGATATTTCACAAATAGAAAATTGTAATATAGATTTCAACTTCAATTTCCCTGAAGATTTCTCACAAGAAATCACAGTTTTTAGGGGCCGTCGGTGCGCAACTCCGGCCGGCCGACCGTCGGCGCGGGGCCGGGCGGCGTCGTCGGCGACCAGTCGCGCTCGCCGACCTCCGAGGCGACCCGCGGCGCGCCCAACTCGCCGGGCCGCGCCGGCAAGCTCGACTGGTCCAAGCCTCGCGGCGGCGGCGAGTCGGGGTCGGCGGGCCGCAGGATCGACCCCGGCGGCGGGATCGACGTGTCCGGTGGGGCACTCGAACGCGGGCTGCCGGGGAAGCTCGGCCGGCGCGGCACGTCGGGGCCGCCGGGCGACGGGGCCGACGCGGGGAAGGCGAAGTCGTAGTTCAGCGCGATGACTTGTTGCTGGCTCTTCGGGTGCCCCGTCGGCACGTAAACGCGGCCGGCGCAGTCGCGGCCGCCCACGCGCGACCGGGCCGTGAGCACGTAGCCGCTCTTCGGCTTCAGGCCGTAAATCTGGAAGCGGCCCGCGCCGTCGGTGAGGGTGTCGAGGGGGGCACCGGGGCCGTCGGAGCCGTCGGCCAGGGCGTACTCGACGCTGACGCCCTTGGCCGGCTTGCCCTCGGGGTCTTCGACGAGACCACCGAGGGCCGCGCGGCTCTCCTTGACCGCGTCGAAACTCCCGTCGCCGGCCTTCGGCTCGCGCCGCGGCTTGGCGTCCTTGGGGGCGTCCTTGGGGGCGACGGGGCCGTCGAGCCAGTCGCCGGTCGGCCGGGTGTTGCCGCGGCGCGGGATGGCCCCGCCCGGCAGGTTGCCCGACGGCTGGCAGCCGGCGAGGGCCGCGAGGGCGAGGAGCCAGGCGAGGCGGTCGAGTCGTCGTGTCATGCGGTCGGCCCCCCCGCGGCTCCGCCGCTCGCGCGACCGTCAGTGGCCGCAAAATCGTGACGCAATCAGAGTGTCCTCACCGCATCTTTCCGTTTGCGCTCAAGTCCGTCAAGCCGAACGGCCGGATGCGGCGCGGGGGAAGTGTCCACGGGGCGTGGCCAACTGCTGCAAAGCCCGCAGGGTGCCAGAATCGGTGCCGTCTTGTTAGCCGGACGCGCGAGCGACGGGAGCAAGTCCCGGTGGGCAGTGTCGGTGCGAATCGATGGCTTTGACTTCCCCCACCAGCATTGCCCAACGAGACTTGCTCCCGTCGCTTGCGCGTCCGCTAACAAGACGATCAAGAGTCGCCTGCGGCGGAGCTACGGCTTCGCCCCAACCAGGTAGTAGTCGAGGTAGCCCAGCAGCATCTCGTCGGTCGTTTGTGGCCCCCAGCGCACGGCCGCCGCCGGGTCGGGGTTGGCGGGGTTGCCCTTGCTGTTGTCGTAGCGAGCCGTGAACCGGAGCGTGCTGCCCCGCGGGACTTTGAGCGGCTCCGCCAACTCGTACCGCAGTTGCCAGTTGAAGTCGTAGTGCGGCACCTCCAGCAGCGTCGTGGCGGTGCCGTCGGGGGCGACCAGCTCGTAGCGGCACGACTTGCCGCGGACGTGCAGGTGCGGCAGGAACGCCACGACCACCGCGTCCGCCGGGACGCGGACCGACGCCACTTCTTGGTGGTCGGCGGCGTGCGGCGGGATCGCCAGGGCGTGGTTGGCCAGCCCCGCCACCTTCAACTCGCGCGGCGGCGGCCCCGCAGCGAACTTCAAGCCGATTCGCAGTTGGTCGGTCGTCGCGGTGCCGGCCGGAGTGTAGTGGATCTGGAAGCGCAACGTCGCCCCGGCCGGAAGCTTCTTGGCGAAGCCGGGGGGGAAGATCTGGTGCCCGTTGCCCGGCACGTAAGCCGCGAAGTAGCCGTCGCGCTCGACGAGCCGCTGCTTCAACCCGCCGGCGAAGACGAGGACGTGGTGGACGACGGCGCGATCCGTCGGCCGGATCTCGACCGCCTGCACCCACGCCTCGGCCGTCAGCCCCGTCTCGACGGTCACGGTCTGGTACGGCATCGTCCCGGTCGCTTTGACCGCGATCGGCTTGGGCAGTTGCAGGATTTTGTCCGGCGTGCCGATGGCCCAGCCCTCGGCGAAGGCGCGCGGCAGGGGGGCGTCGGCGGGGTCGCCGGGCGGCAGGCCGTTCTTCAGCCACGCCAGCAGGTCGGCCTTGTCGGCGGTCGAGAGCGTGCGGTCGTTGGCCCACTTGCCGGGTTGCGGCGCGGCGTGCCACGGCGGCATCGTCCCCGCCTCGACGACCTTGCGCACCATCGCCTTGTGCGCCGCCAGGGCGGCCAGCGTGTCGAGCGCGAACGGCCCGACGCCGCCGGCCCGGTGGCACTCGGCGCAGTTCGCCGCGACGATCCGGCTAACGCGGTCGTGGTACGTGACCGCCGCGAACTTCGTCTCGAGCGGCGGCGTCAAATCGAGCAGGCAGCCGGGGGCGGTCGTCGCGGGGATCGCGACCGGCTGGCCGGCCAGGATTTGAGTCAGCGCGGCGTGGGCGTAGCGGGTGCGCGGGGCGTCGAGCGCGAAGCCGACGCCGTACTGGTCGTCGATCGCCCCGCGGTAGACGAGCGTCCGCCGGGCGTCGATCACGAAGAAGTCGCCGGTGGAGGTCGCCCCCAACCCCGCGGCGAAGCCGGCGTCGGCGACGTACGCGCCCTGGATCCCGTGCGCCGCGACCGCCTTGGCGATGGCCGCGCCGTCGTCGGTGGCGACCGGGTTGACGTAGACGAAGGCGACCCCCTGCGGGCCGAACTCGGCCTCGAGTTTCGCCAGCGTCGCCAGGTACTTGCGGCTCAGCGGGCAACTCGTACTCGTCACCGCAACCGCCACCGCCTTCGACGACTTCGCCAGCGTAGCCAGCGACACCGCCTTGCCGCCGACCGCGGTGGCCGTCAAGTCGGGGACGAGCCGGCCGACGCCGGCGGACTGCGGCGGCACCGCCCGCGGCGCTTCGCGGTCCCCCGCGGCGGCGACGCCAGCAAGTAACAACAGGCAAGTGAGGGCACGCATCGGCATCGTCTCCAGGTTGCCCGGTGTTACCCCGCGGGGCGGAGGGCGGTTTCGGCGGCTCCGCCGCAGGCGAGTCTTGTTAGCCCGACGCGCGAGCGAGGGTCGAGGCGGGCAGGGACACGGTTCGCGGCCGTTGATAGTACGGCCGTTGGC
>JANXTD010000298.1 GCA_025352585.1 Fimbriiglobus sp. | reverse complement strand
CCCCCGCCGACCTGGGCACCGCGGTGCAGAAAGCCATCGCGGGCAAGCGGTAACCTCTCGGGTTAGTCGCCGAGCAGTTGGCGGACGACTTCGTTCGGGGCCGGCTCGTAGGCGAACGGCTCCATCGTACTCGACGCCCGGCCCTGGCTCAGGCTGCGCACCCGGTCGGCGTAGTCGAACAGCTTCGCCAAGGCGACGTTGGCCTCGACTTCGCTCATCGCGCCGGGCAACGAGTTGGTGTGCAGGATCACGCCGCCACGCTTCGACAGGTCGCCGGTGACGTTGCCCAAGAACTCGTCGGGTGTTGTCACCGCCAGCTTCATGATCGGTTCGAGCAACACCGTGTTGTCCTTGGTCGCCTCGCGGTACGCCTCGACGGCGGCCCGCAAGAAGCCGTCCTCGGTCGAGAGGATCGGGTCGAAGGCGGCGGAAACAATGCGGGCCTGCACGTCCATCATCGGGAAGCCGAACCCGCCTGACTGTAAGGCGTCCCGCAACCCCGTCTCGGCGGCCGCCGCAAGGGCGACGGGTAACACGTCCGAGCCGACGAAGTTGGTCACCGTCACTGGCGTCAGGCTCTTCATCGCCGTGAACTGCACGCCAAGCTTGGCGTAGGTCTCGCGCTGGCCGACGTTGGTCACCTCGACGGTCACCTCGCGCGGGCCGCCGAGGGTTTCGCGGTAGCTCACCCGCGGCTTACCGACCCGCACCTTCAACTTGAAGTCGCGTTCCAGCCGGTGCCTCTTCACTTCCAGGTGCAATGTGCCCATGCCCGACATCAAGGTTTGCGCGGTGTCCTTGTCGGCGCGCACCTTGAAGGTCGGGTCTTCGAGTTGCAACATCGCCAACGCGGTAAAAAGTTTGTCCTTGTCCGCGCCCGAGTCCGGCTCGATCGACTGACTCACGACCGCGTCGGCGAAGGTGATCGTCTCCAGCACGATCGGGTGCAGCGTGTCGCACAGGGTGTCGCCGGTCGAAGTCTCCTTCAAGCCGATGACCGCGACGATGTCCCCCGCCGGGGCCGACTCGACCTCCTCGAGGCCGCGGTTGGGGTCGGCGTGGACGTGGTACAGCTTCGCCATGTTCTCCTTGGCGTCCTTAGCAGGGTTCAACGCCCGCAAGTTTGGCCTCAACGTCCCCGAATAGACGCGGATGAAGAATCGGTGCCCGTTGGGGTGCCACGACGCCTTGAACACCAGCCCGCAGAACGGCTCCTTCGGGTCGGGCTTACGCTGCTCCTCCTTGCCCGTCTTGGGGTGCTTGCCCACCACCGGCGGCCGGTCCAGCGGCGACGGCAGGTAGTACGTCACCGCGTCGAGCAGCGGCTGCACGCCGACGTGTTCGCGGCCACTGCCGCACAGCACCGGGTAAATCGTCCGCTTCAAAGTCAGGGTGCGAACCAGTTGCCGCACGACCTCGACCGGCGGGTCTTGGCCTTCGAGGACCAGACTCGTGATGGCGTCGCCGTCGTCGAACTGCGTGAGCACGTCGAAGAGTTGCTCGCGGGCCTTCTTGGCGTCGGCTAGGCACTCCTCGGGGATCTCTTCGACAGTCACCGTCTTGCCGTAGTCGTCGGGCGAGAAAAACATCGCCTTCATTTCGATCAGGTCGATCACACCGCGAAACGGCGTGCCGCTGTCGCCCGGCGAGCCGCTGCCGATGGGCACGACGACCGGCACCGGCCGGCCCTGGGTGTCGAAGTCGGGCGTGAGCCGGTCGTGAATGCTCCTCAACGCCTGGGCGAAGTTGGCCCCGACCACGTCCATCTTGTTGACGAACACCAGTCGCGGCACGCCGTACTTGTTGGCCTGCCGCCAGACCGTTTCCGACTGCGCCTCGACGCCCTTCTGCGCGTCGAACACGCAGACGGCGCCGTCCAGCACCCGGAGACTCCGCTCGACCTCGGCGGTGAAATCGACGTGGCCGGGGGTGTCGATGAGGTTGACGGTGTAGCCGCGCCACGAGAACGGCACGCAGGCCGAGTAGATCGTGATGCCGCGCTCTTGCTCTTCGGGGTCGTAGTCGGTGTCGGTCGTGCCCTCATCGACGCCGCCGAGCTTGTGCTTGGCCCCGGCGTAAAACAGCAGGTGTTCGGTGGTCGTCGTCTTGCCCGCGTCGATGTGCGCGATCACACCCAGGTTGCGAATCAGCGACAGGTCGGTACCGGATGTCTTGGCCATGATGGACTCGCGTTCCGCTGTCAGCCGTCAGCCGTCAGCAAAGACAAAAGGTGTGGTGTAGGCAGTGTAGGAACGAAAACAGCTACCAGCGTCCGGGATTCCGGGGCTGATAGCTGGTAGCTGACGGCGGTCACAATGTCACCAGGCGAAGTGGCTGAACGCCTTGTTGGCGTCGGCCATCTTGATCGTCTGCTCGCGCTTGGCCATCGCCTCGCCCTCGCGGCGGGCGGCGGCCATCAGCTCGTCGGCGAGTCGCATGTAAGTCGGCCGGCCGGTCTTGCCGCGAATCGCCCCGAGGATCCAGCGGATCGACAGCGACTGCTGGCGGGTCGGCCGGACTTGCATCGGCACCTGGTAGTTCGCCCCGCCGACACGGCGGCTGCGGACTTCGAGCGACGGCTTGACGTTCTCGATGGCGGCCTTGAAAATCTCGATCGGATCGGCGTCCGGGATGCGCTTCTTGATCTGGTCCATCGCGTTGTAGAAGACGCGCGTGGCGGTCGCCTTCTTGCCGTCGTGCATCAGGCAGTTGATGAACTTGCTGGCGAGCAGCGAGCCGTAGCGCGTATCCGGGGCCAGCGTCTCTTTGCTGGCGGTGAACTTCTTGGTGCCCATCGCTTACTTGCCTTCCTTCTTGGTGCCGTACTTCGAGCGGGCTTGCTTGCGGTCCGGGACGCCCTGGCAGTCGAGCACGCCGCGGACGATGTGGTAACGGACGCCCGGCAAGTCGCGGACCTTACCGCCCCGCACCAGCACGATCGAGTGCTCTTGGAGGTTGTGGCCTTCGCCGCCGATGTAGGCCGTGACTTCGATACCGTTCGAGAGCCGGACGCGGGCCACCTTGCGGAGGGCCGAGTTCGGTTTCTTCGGGGTCATCGTCTTGACGACCGTGCAGACGCCGCGACGCTGGGGGCAGCCCTGCATGGCGGGGTGCTTCGGCTTCGACTTCTGCGGGACGCGAGGGGTTTTGACCAGTTGATTGATCGTCGGCATTACGCGGCCCTTACCTGTACCAGCAAACCGTGTCGTCGGAGTGTCGAAGATGGGGGCCAGGACCGCAACGCGGACCGTCCCCATCGGAAACGGTATTCAAGCAGAAAGATGCGAACTTTCCAGGCCACTTTCCCGAAAAAACCCCGGCTGCCGGGGCCGAAAGCCGCCGACCGCCGGGGTCATCGCTCGCCACGTTGTTACTGCGCGGTCACCAAAGTCGGGGCGTACTGCACCTCCGCCGAGTTGATCCGCACCTCCGACGAGTGGTGGACGCTGAAGCCGGTGCCCGCCGGGATCAGGTGCCCGAGGATCACGTTCTCCTTGAGGCCCACGAGGTAATCGACCTTGCCGGCCAACGCCGCCTCGGTCAACACCTTCGTCGTTTCCTGGAAGGACGCCGCGCTGATGAAGCTGTCCGACTGCACGGCCGCCTTGGTGATCCCCAAGAGTTGCACCGACGACTCGGCCGGCTTCGGCGTCTCGAAGCTCGGCAGCTTCCGCTTGCCGGTCGCCTGCAACGCCGCCCGCTCCTCCTCGAAGGCGTCGCGGGAGACGATCTGGCCGGGCCGGAAGTTCGACGTCACCGGATCGACCACCTTCACGCACTCGTTCACCAGGCGCTCGTTGACCGCCTGGAAGGCAAACTTGTCCATCACCAAGCCCGGCAGCAGGCCCGTGTCGCCCATCGTCTCGACCTTCACCTTGCGCAACATTTGCGACACGATGATTTCGATGTGCTTGTCGTCAATGTCCACGCGCTGCAAGCGGTACACGGCCTGCACCTCGCGGGTCATGTAATCTTGCACCGCCTCGGTCCCCGACACCCGCAAGATGTCGTGCGGGACGAGCGGCCCCGGCACCAGCGGCTCGCCGGCCTTGACGTACTCGCCGGTGTTGACCCGCGGGTTCGTGCCGGCCGGAACCTGGTGCTCGCGCTCCTCGCCGGTGACCTTGCCGTCGTCGGTTTCGGGCTGAATCCAGATGATCCGCTTGCCGCGCTTCTTGTCGCCGATGCGGACCTTGCCCGACACCTCGGCCATCACGGCCGGGCTGCGCGGGCGGCGCGCCTCGAACAGTTCGGTCACCCGCGGCAACCCGCCGGTGATGTCCTGCTGCTTCGACACTTCCCGCGGCATCTTGGCGAGCAAGCTGCCGGCCGAAACCTTCTGCTTGTCCACGACTTGTAGGTTGGCCTTCTCCGGAATGAAGTACGACAGCAAAATGTTGCCCTTGGCGTCCTCGATCTGGATGGTCGGGTGCAGATCGCCCTTGTGCTCCATGATCGTGAACCGGTCCACACCCGTCACGGCGTCGCGCTCGCGGCGAAGGGTTTCGCCCTCCTTGATGTCCACCCAGCGAACCTTGCCGCCCTCCTCGCAGAGGATCGGGAGGCTGTGCGGGTCCCACTTCGCCAGGACGGTCCCCTCGGGGATCTCCTGGCCTTCGGTGACCAACATCTCCGACCCGTTGGGCACCGAGCAGCGCTCGATCACCGGGCCGAGCTTGCCGCGGAGCACCAAGATTTCCCCGGTGCGGGCCAGCGCGATCTGTTGACCCTGGTCGTTGGTCACGACCTTGATGCGCTCGATCTGGATGACGCCGCCCTTCTTCGACTTGTACTCCGTGTCAATGGAGTCCTTCGACGAGGCCGCCCCGCCCATGTGGAAGGTGCGCATCGTCAACTGCGTGCCGGGTTCGCCGATCGATTGTGCGGCGATGATGCCGACCGCCATGCCTTCCTCAACGAGCGCCCCGGTGGCGAGGTCCATGCCGTAGCACAGCCGGCAAATGCCGAGCGTCGCCTGGCAATACATGGGGCTGCGGACGGTGATCTTGTCCAAGCCGAGGCGCTCGATGAGCTTCGCCTTCTCGGGCGAGATCATCTCGTTCTCCTCGATCAACGCCTCCCCGGTCGTGGGGTGGTGGATCGTGTTGCGGCTGACGCGACCGCGGACCGCGTCGTAGAGCGGCCGGTCGATGGCGTCGCCCTTGTACATGATCCCCTTGGTCGTGCCTTGCGTGGTGCCGCAATCGTGCATCGTCACGACGACGTTTTGGGCCACGTCCGCGAGTTTGCGCGTCAAGTACCCCGAGTCGGCCGTCTTCAAGGCGGTGTCGGCCAAACCTTTGCGGGCACCGTGCGTCGAGCTGAAGTATTCGAGGACGTTCAGCCCCTCGCGGAAGTTGCTCTTAATCGGCGTCTCAATGATCTCGCCCGACGGCTTGGCCATCAAGCCCCGCAACCCCGCGAGTTGACGAATCTGCTCGATGCTACCGCGGGCACCCGAGTTCGCCATCAAGTAGATGGGGTTCAGGTACGGCACGACGCGGCCCGTCTCGTCCGGCCGGCGGTCGGCCGCCAGGTCGGTCATGAGTTGCTTCGTGATCTCTTCGCGGGCCTCGTTCCACTGCTCCAGGGTCTTGTTGTACCGCTCGTCGTTGGTCATCAGGCCGCGCTCGTACTGCTTGCGGAACTTCTCGACTTCCTTCTCCTTGCGGCGCAGAATCTCGTCCTTGGCGTCCGGCGTCCGCAGGTCACTCGACGCGAAGCTCAACCCCGACTTGGTCGATTCGCGGAAGCCGATCTCCTTCATCTTGTCCAACAGCGTAATCGTGTCCCGGCGGCCCAGAACCTGGTAGCAGTCGGCAATGATGCGCGACAGGTACTTCGTACCGAGGGCCAGGTCGTAGAACGCCATCTTGGCGTGCAAGATGTCGTTGAAGATCACCCGGCCGACGGTCGTCCGCACGAGGCCGTTGGGCTTCCGCGGAATCTCCTCCGCGACCTTGGCCCCGCGGTCGTTCTTGACCTCGCTGACGACCAACTTCTCGAGGGGCAACTTCACCTGGATGCGGGCGTGTAGGCCCAACTTGCCCTCGGCGTGGGCCTGGAACACCTCTTGCGGCGAGTGGAACAGCATCCCCTCGCCGGCCTCGACCTTCTCGCCCTCTTCGCCCCGCGACGCGGTGACCCAGTAGCAGCCCATCACGATGTCTTGCGACGGCGTGATAATGGGGTTGCCGTTGGCCGGGCTAAAGATGTTGTTGGTGGACATCATCAACACGTACGACTCGACTTGCGCCTCGATGGAGAGCGGCAAGTGAACGGCCATCTGGTCGCCGTCGAAGTCGGCGTTGAAGCCCTTGCAGACCAGCGGGTGAATGCGGATGGCGTTGCCTTCGATCAGCGTCGGCTCGAACGCCTGGATGCCCATGCGGTGCAAGGTCGGGGCGCGGTTCAACAACACCGGGTGGTGCTTCGTGACCTCTTCGAGGATGTCCCAAACCTGGTCTTCCTTACGCTCCAGCATCTTCTTCGCGGACTTGATGGTGTCGGCGTGGCCGAGTTCCTTCAGGCGGCGAATGATGAACGGCTGGTACAGTTCCAGCGCGATCTTCTTGGGCAGGCCGCACTGGTGCAGCTTGAGTTCCGGCCCGACGACGATGACGGAGCGGGCCGAGTAATCGACTCGCTTGCCCAGCAAGTTCTCGCGGAAGCGGCCTTGCTTGCCCTTGATCATGTCGGTGAGCGACTTCAACGGCCGGTTGGACGAACCCAACACCGGGCGCTTACAGCGGTTGTTGTCGAACAGCGCGTCGACCGACTGTTGCAGCATCCGCTTCTCGTTGCGGATGATGACCTCCGGCGCGTTAAGATCGACGAGCTTTTTGAGCCGGTTGTTGCGGTTGATGATGCGGCGGTACAGGTCGTTCAGGTCCGACGTGGCGAAGTTGCCGCTCTCGAGCAGCACCAGCGGGCGCAAGTCGGGCGGGATCACGGGGATGCACTCGAGCACCATCCACTCGCACTTGTTGGCCGAGTCGCGCAGACTCTCGACAGTTTTGAGCCGCTTGACAAGGTCTTTGGTGCGCTGCTTCGACGCCTTCAACCCCTTCAACATCTCGGCGTCGAGACGCTCACGCAAGTCGCGCGACACGGCCACGAGGTCGAGCTTTTCGAGGAGCTTCTTGATGGCCTCCGCGCCCATATCGACTTCAAAGCTGTCGCCGTGTTCGGCGCGGTAGTGGCGGAACTCGTCTTCCGTCAGCAGTTGCTTTTCCTTCAACGGCGTGTCGCCGGGATCAATGACGACGTAGTCCTGGAAGTAGATGATCTTCTCGAGGCTCGACGTCTTCATGTCCAACAGGGTGCCGAGTCGCGACGGCATCGCCTTGAAGAACCAGATGTGCACCGTCGGGGCGGCGAGTTCGATGTGGCCCATGCGCTTGCGGCGGACGCGGCTGTGCGTCACCTTGACGCCGCAGCGGTCACAGATCATGCCCTTGTACTTCATGCCGCGGTACTTGCCGCAGGTACACTCCCAGTCCTTCTCGGGGCCGAAAATGCGCTCGCAGAACAGGCCGTCTTTCTCGGGCCGGTAGGTGCGGTAGTTGATCGTCTCCGGCTTCTTGACTTCGCCGAAGGACCACGAGCGGATGTCGTGCGGGCTGGCGAGGCTAATGCGCACGGCACCGTAGTCGTTGATGCGGTCGTAGTTGTTCGCCTCGGCAATGGCGGCGGCGGACAGCGGGGCGGGCGTACTCATGGATTCAACGTCCCCTAAAGTGTGTAGTCTAAACGTCGCAGTCGCGTATCCGAAGTTAAAGCCGTCCGTCGTTATCAATCACGGCCAGCGTGAAGTCGTCGTAGTAGTCGCCCGTACCGTGTCGTCGGGCCGTCGTCTGCAACTCGGCAAGGAACTCGTCTG
>JANXTD010000290.1 GCA_025352585.1 Fimbriiglobus sp. | reverse complement strand
TGCGTCGAATATTCCCTTCGGTCGTAGGGAAATTCGTCGGCCCGCGCCGCCTCCAGCCGCTTCAGCGCGGCGAGCAGCGCCGCCTCATCGACGGCGAACGTGCCGACGCCGCCGGCGACGCCGAAGTAGTACTCGGGGCCGTTCCGGGCGAGCCGGCACCAGACGCACGCGCCGGCCCCACGCCAGTAGGTGTGGCCCGCGTCGGTCCCGCAGGTCGTGACCCGTGCATCGAGGAGTTGGAGTTCGGCGTGCCACTCGGTCGCCGTCGGGCGGTGGCCGGCGGTGCGGCGCTCGAAGGCGCGGCGGAACAACGTACCCAGCGCGGGCGGGATGTCCGACAGCGTCGGGACGTGCGGCGGCGGGGCCATCTGCCAGGTGGGGGCGTCCGGGCCTTGGGCGAAGCGGTAGTCGGCGATCAGTTGCTCGAAACTCGGGTCGTCAGAGCCGCCGTAGATTCCGGCGTACGGGTGCCGCCCGACGAAAAGGAGTTGGTAAATCAGCACTGCCAAGCCGAAGCGGTCGTGGTTCTCGGTCCGGGCGAGGCCGCGCAACGGCTTGCCCTGGAGTTCCGGCGGGGTGTAGTGGGGCACGCCCACGTCACAACAGTAAACCCGGCCGGCGGCCCAAACCTGGAACGAGTCGCAGTCGATCAGCCGCACCTCGGCCTTCGGGGAGACCAGGGCGTTGCTCTGGTTCACGTCGCCGACGAGGCAGCCGGCCCGGTGGACCTCCTCGAATGCGGCGGCCAGGTTCAGCGCGGCCCGCACCTGGAACGCCCAGCCGGCGCGCGGGAACGACCGCAAGCGCTGCGCCGGGTTGTACAGCGTCTGCACCGGCTGGCAGTCGGCCACGCGCGGCATCACGAAGCCGGCGACCTGCCGCGTCCGGGCGTCGCGCACCAGCCCCGTCGGCCACGCCGCGACCTTGCGGAGGGCGTCGGTCCCCAGCCCGGCCATCGCCGTGAGTTTCGCGACCGTTTCGGCACTCGGCGGACTGTGGTAGATCTTGACGACCGATCTTGTGTCATCCGGCAGTGCGTACACGTCCCCCTCGCCGCCGCCGCCGAGCTTGGCACCCAGCGACAGTAGCCGGCCGGTGGCGTCGATTACGGGTGGGGTCATCGCAGGCGGACCGCGACCACGAGGGTCTTGTCGTCGTCGGTGCGGGCGTTGACCCGCGGCGAGTCCAGGAACGCCCGGAACGGCTTGACCAGACTCGCGGCGTCGGCGGCGGACCGCAGGGCGTCGAACAGCGGCCGGAAGAACGCGGCGTGGGGGGTTTTGGCGGCGAAGTCGAGGGCCAGACGTTGCAACCCGTCGGTCGTCACGGCGAGTTCGTCGGCCGGCCCGTCGGACGTGGCGAAGCGGAGTCGGGCGACCCAGTCGTCATCCGCCAGGAAGTCGGTCGCGTTGGCGTACTCGGCCGGCTCCGGCCAGAAGACGACGCGGTCACCGGCGACGATTGCGCCGTCGCCGACCTGGGCGAACGCCGCGGAGTCCGGGCCGACGACCGCCAGCAGCGCGGTACACGCCAGCTCCCGGCCCGGCACCCCGAGTCGTGCAGCCTCCGCCAGCACCGCATCCCGGACGCCGCGGAAGAGTTCGGTCACGCCGTCGGGTGTCAGCAGGGTTTCGGGCGTCCCGAGGTCGATCCGTCGGACCAGTTCGTCACACGTCAGGGTCGCCCCGATCTCGGCGTGGGTGGCGCTGCCGGCCCCGTCGGCGACCGCGACGGCCAGCCACTGCGAGTCGGGTCCGAAGGGGCGGAAGCGGAAGGCGTCCTGGCACGGTATCGCGTTCGCCCGGTGGCCCGTCCCGGCGACGCTCTCACCGAGTACGGACCACGCCGGCGTCACAGGCTGGCCCAACCGGTCGGCGGGGCGAGTCGGACCTGGTCTTCCTGGCCGGGGGACGAGTGCGACACCGCCCGTTGGGATTGCGACAGCCAGACGAACATCTCGCGGAAGCTATAGCCTTTCAGGTGCAGCGGTTGCCTCGCCGTCGAGAGTTGCCGCAGGGTGCCGAAGTTGGCCCCCGCGACGCCGACGGCGAAGAAGGCGAACGCCTTCGACTTCTCGCCCTCCTGGACCTTCTGCGCGGCGGCCTGCCAGGCGTCGGTCGGCTCGCCGTCGGTCACCAGGAAGACCCACGGCCGGTAGTAGTGCAGGCCGTTCTGCCGGTACAGCCGCTTGCGCTCGGTGACGGCGTCGATCGCCCGCAGGATCGCCGCGCCCATCGGGGTCTCGCCGTTGGCGGCCAGCGTCGGCGGCTCGAAGTCCTTGGCGCTCACGAACGGGCGGGCGGTTTCGACGCTGCCGCCGAAGGTGATGACCGACACCTCGACCCGCTGGGCCGCGAGCGCGTCGGCCATCAGGTCGGCGTGGTAGGCCCGCAAGCCCTCGTTGACGAGGTCGATGCGGGTGGTGCCGCCGGCGACGGCGCGGTAGGTTTGGCCGTCCTGCTGGATGGTGTAGCCGAGGTCTTGACCCACCTCGCCGACGACTTCGGCCATCGAGCCGGACGTGTCGAGGAGCAGTACGCACGGGCAGCGCGGCTCAGGGTTGCTCGCCAGCCCGATGTCCCCGAACGGCTGTTGCTCGGCCATGTGAAAGCCCCCGCTGTCGCGACGATGCCCCGACGGTCAGGCTACCAATTCCGGGCCGGGACGCCCGCGAAATGTCGGGGCGAACCCGCCGCCGGCATACCCTGTCCCTGGGGCGCGGGCTGTCGGGGCGTGGCGGAGGGGTGGCCGTGGAAGCCGTGATTTTGGTGGGGCTGCAAGGGTCGGGCAAATCGACGTTCTGCCGGGAGCGGTTCTGGGGCACGCACCTGCGGCTCAACCTCGACATGCTCAAGACTCGCCACCGCGAACGCTTGTTACTGGCGGTGTGCGTGGAGACGAACCTGCGTTTCGTGGTGGACAACACGAACCCGACGCGGGCGGAGCGGGCGGTCTACATCGAGGCGGTGAAGCGGGTCAAGATGCGCGTCGTCGGCTACGTGTTCGCCTGCCCGCTGGCCGACTGCCTGCGGCGCAACGACCGGCGCCCCGAGGGCCAGCGCGTGCCGCACCGCGGGGTGATGGCCACCGCCGCGCGGTACGAGGAGCCGGCGCTGGCGGAGGGGTTTCACGAGCTGTACCACGTCACGAACGACGACGCGGGCGGATTTGTGGTCGAGGAGTGGCCGCTCACTGCCGGGTCGTGATGTAGCCCTTGAGCGTCTGGCCGAGCGCGGCGCGGAGGTGGTGGAACTCCAGGCGCTCCAGCTCGGCGTGTCGGCTCACCAGGTAGACCGAGTCGCACGCGGCGGCGAGGTTCGCGGCCGACTGCGCGGTCGAGTGCTCCCAGGCCCCCACGTCCACGAAGACGTAGTCGAACCACTGGCGGACTTGCGACAGCAGCCGCGGCAACTCGGTCGGCAGCACGGCGAGCGTCTTTTCGGTGGCGACGCCGGCGGCCAGGACGTGCAGGCCGCTCACGGCCGTCGTCTGGATCGCCCAGGCGAGCGGCACGGATTGGGCCAGCACTTCGCTCAGCCCTGGTGCGTCGCCGGTCGCCAGGCGGGCGGCGACGGCGGGCCGCAGGACGTTGCCGTCGACGACCAGCACCCGCGCCCCGGTGTCCTGGGTCATCGCCACGGCGACGTTCAGGAGCACCGTCGTCGTGCCGGCGGCGGCGCTCGTGCCGGTCAGGCTCACGACGCGGCTGGCGTGGCCCTCGAAGGAGCGGCGGATCTCGTCGCGCACCAGGCGGTACTCGGCGCTGATCGGGTGCTCCGGGTGGTGGTACGTGACCACTTCGGGGGCGACCCCGGCCGGGAGGATCCGCAAGCCCGGCTTGGGGAACTTGTGCAGCGCGACCGACAGCACCCGCGGGTCCTCGGCGACCGGCGGGGCGACCGGGGCCGGCCGGGGGCGGGGGGCCGGGGCAAAGCGCGGCTCGGGCTGGGCGGGCACGACGTGGAACGGCACCGACACCGTCGCCGGGGCCACGAACCGCACCGTCGCCGGGGCGTAGGCCGGTTGCGGGGCGGCGTACGGCGGACTGGCGGCGCGCTGGTAGCTCGTGACGACGCCCTCCGGGCCGCCGACTTCGACGAACGGGATGTCGCTGGCGTAGGCGTTCATGGCAGTCTTCTCTCCCCGCGCGGCGGGGTCGGTGGCGGGCGGGAACGGGGCCGTCGTCACGGGGGCCGGGGCGGGGTCGTGGCCGGCCTCGCTGATGATCCGAAACATCCGCCCCATTGCGGTGACCCTTTACAATCGTGTGGTGTGGGGGACTGGCGAGACGCCCAAGGCTAGGCGGCCTTGCGGCGCTTGGCGGCGCGGGACTCGGCCGCGGGGGCCGCCCGCTTGGGCGCGTCGAACGGTACGGTTTGCATCGGCAACTCGTCCCCCCCGTCTTCAGCGACAAGCCCGAGTTGCGCCATCGCCGCCATCATCGCTTCCGCGTCGGCCACCGTCGCCCCGGCCGACGACGCGACCGCCAGCGCCCCCGCGGCGAGTTGGTTCAGCAGCCGCGGCACGCCCCGCCCCGCCGCGACGGCCAGCGACAGCGCCTCGGCGTCGAGCGACCGGTGCTTGCGGTCGCCGGAGAGCGTGAGTTGGGCCAGCAGGAGCTCTTCCGACTCCTCTTCGCTCAACGCTTCGAGGGCGAAGCGCGCCCCGAGCCGCTGGCCGAAGGCGTGGAACTCGGGCTTGGTCAGCCGCTCGCGCAACGTCGGCCAGGCGACGAGCACGACGAACAGCGCCCGCGCCGAGTGGGTGCCGAGGTTGCCCAGCAGCCGCAACTCTTCGAGCAGTTCGGGCGACAGGGTTTGCGCCTCGTCGAGGACCAGCACCGTCGTCGCGCCGGAGGGCAGCCGCTTCAGCAGCAGGTCGGTGACGGCCAGCCGCAGCTCGTGCTCGCTCAGGTTCTGGTACGGTAAGTCGGCGTCGAAGAGGATCGACTGCAAGAGTTCGGCGGGGCGGGCGAAGCGGGCCGACGGCAGGAACAGCCGCGGCACCCCGGCTTCGAGGCCTTCGAGGAACTTCAGCACGGTCACGGTCTTGCCGAGGCCGGCGTCGCCGTCGAGGAGTGCCACCGACTCGCCGGCGGCGAAGGCGTCGCGTAGGCCGGCGAGGGCGGCGTCGTGGGTGGGGGTCGGGCAGTAGAGCCGGGTGTCCGGCGTCGGGCGGAAAGGCCGCAGCGGGCGGGTCGGCGGTCCCGAGCGGGCAGGCGTCATGGGGCCGCGTCCTTGCGAATCCGTGGGGTGTTGACCGAGTATCTTCGGCCGAAATCGCCCGGCGACTTGACCGCAACTGCCGCCGCGGGGGCCACGCTTCCGTCTTCACGCTGCCGGCAATTTGGGGTACAACGCCGCGGCCCAGTCCCCGGTCGGTGAGGTGCCCCATGCGTCCAGTCTTCGCGCTGTTTTTGCTGCTGTCGCCGGCGTCCGTCGGGGCGGCCGAGGAGCCGGCCCGCTTCCGCTTCGCCGCCGGGCAGAGCCTCACGTACTCCGTCGAGCAGACGACGACGGTCAGCGAGGCGACCGTCGAGGACGGCGTCGCGGCGGTCGCCGGCACGGTCACGAAGCTGAACCTGACGCGCCGCTGGGCCGTGACGGCGGTCACCCCGGCCGGCGAGGCGACGCTCGAGATGACCCTGCTGGGGCTGAAGCAGGTGATCTCGCGGCCCGGCCCGAAGGGCAAGGACGGCCAGCGCACCGTCGATCAGGTCGTCACCGACTCCGCCACGCCGGAGGGCAAGGCGCAACTCGCGGCACTCCTGGGCAAGCCGATCCTGACGGTGCGCCTCGACGCCCTCGGCCGGCTGCTCGACGCCAAGGGCGACAACCCGGCGACGGCGGCGCGGCTGGCGGTCGAGTTGCCGTTCCGCGTGACGCTGCCCGAGACGTTCCCGGCGGTCAACGGCACCTGGGGCCGCGAAGTCGTGCTGAAGCTCGACCCGCCGCAGGGCACCGGCGAGAAGTACGAGGCGACGCAGACGGCGACCTACAAGGGCGACAACATGGGCTTCGCCGTGCTCGGCTTCGCGACGACGCTGAAGGCCCCGCCGAAAGACCCGGCGGAGCTGGTGGGGTTGGTGCCGCTGCTGTGGGAGGGCGAAGTCTACTTCCACAAGCCGACCGGCCGCTACGCCGGGGCGCGACTGACGATCAAGCGTGAGGTGGTCGGCCACGCCGGGCCGGGCACGAAGTTCACCTACGAGACGGCGTACACCGAGGCGCTGGCGGAAAAGTGACCGCGGCGAGGGTCAGCTGGCGGGGACGAAAAAACGGGAGCCGAAAGGCTCCCGTTTCGCGTGGACTCGACGAAGTCGTTACTTGCCCTTCTTGGCGAGCACGACCTTGTTCTTGGCGGGGCCGGCGTCGCGCACAATACCGTGGGTGCTGCCGTACTTGTTGGTCGGGCGGACGATGATGTACGAGCCGTTGTGGCCGGGGATGGCACCCCGGACGAGAAGCAGGTTGTTCTCGGTGTCGATGCGGACGACGGCGAGGTTGCGGATGGTGACGCGGGTGTTGCCGTACTGGCCGGCGCGCTTCAGGCCCTTCTTGGGGCGACCGCTACCGCGGTTGCTGGCGAGCGACGAGGTCGAGCCGGCTTGCCGGTGGACCTTCTTGGCCCCGTGCGCGGCGGGCAGGCCGTGGAAGCCGTGGCGGCGCATGACGCCCTGGTAGCCGCGGCCCTTCGAGGTGCCGATCACGTCAACCGCTTTGACGCTGCCGAAGATGTCGGAGACGGCGAGCTTTTCGCCGACCTTGACCGTCGGGGCGTCGACGCGGAACTCGCGGATGAAGCGTTGCGGCTCGCAGTCGGCCTTCTCGAGCAACTGCACGCCGCCCTTGAGCCGGGCGTCTTTGCGCTTCGACTTGAGGCCGGAGGCGACGTGGCCTTGCTCGGCGCGGATGGCGTTCTTGCGGGGCTTGTCTTTGAAGCCGAGTTGCACCGCCGAGTAGCCGTCGCGGTCGGCGGTGCGGATTTGCAGCACCGGGCACGGCCCGAGTTGGAGGACCGTGACCGGCTCGACGAGGCCGTCCTTGTCGTTGTAGACCTGCGTCATCCCGACCTTCGTCCCGAGCAGACCGAGCGCCATGACAAACCCCGAACCGTTTGCGTATTGCGTGAAACCGGCAAACCGCCACTATATCGCCCCGACGGCACCCGTCTAGTGGCGATTCGACCGACTGTCCGGCCGCGCGGCTACAGCCACGAACTCAGCCCGTACAGCACGACGCCGACGGCGACGAGGAAGCCGGTGATCTTCACGACCCAGCCGGCGGCCTCGCGCAGGATGCGGTCCCAGCGGTCGTGGTGCGTGCCGCTGTAGACCAGCGAGAACGCGACGATCAGCACGGGGAAGTGCCAGTAGATGCTCAGGGCGAACAGCGGCGTCACGCGGCACCCGACTTCTTCGGCGACGGGCGGGCCGGGAATTCCTCGTCGTCGGGCACCACCGGGCCGGCCAGCGCGTCGTAAATCACCAGCAGGTTCAGCGCCCCGGCGATGACCGTGAACACCCACGCCAGGTCGAACGTCGTGTCCCGCGGCCGCTGCAAGTCGTTCAGCTTCGTCTCACTCGGCGCGAGCATGTAGTCCTTCAGGAACGGCACGGCGGGCGGCCCGGCGGGGTCGGCGGCGGGGTCGTGGGCGACGTACTGCGCGATCGCCGGCCAGGCCGCGACGCCAATACCGACTTGCAGCAGGAACTGCGGCCGGTGCGCCAGCGCCTTGGGCGTGCCCGAGAGCCGGCCGAACAGCGGCAGGCCGATGTCCGGCAGCTTCGACGGCTCCGGCACCCAGACGTTGAGCCGCTGGCCCATCCAGAGGCCGTAGAAGAACAGCCCGTAGAGGCACACGAAGAACATCACGCCCTTGCCGACGCGACCTTGCAGCACCTGGCCGAGGCCGGGGAGCAGGTAGCTGAGCGCGGCGGCAGGCCAGTCGAGTCGCCGCGCGGGCGTCGGGGGGGGCGTCGGGGAGGGGGTCGCCATCGGAGCCTCGGCGGGAAGAATCGGGTCATGATACGACGCCGACCCTGAAAGAGTGCAGAATGCGGAGTGCAAAGTGCAGAGTGAAAACCGCGGAACGATCCGCCCCTCCAGGTCGTTTGGGTTCGCCATTCTGCACTTTGCACTGTGCATTCTGCATTCTGCACTCCGGTCTAATCGACGGCCTGGCCGTCGGTCACCGACCCCAGGTTGGTCGTCACCACCGTGTCGGTTTCCTTCACCGGCGTGAACTCGCCCGCGTTGACCGTGGCGCGCTTCCAGCCCAGCAGTTGCACGCCGTCGGGGGTGTTGCGACCGACCTGCACGCGCATCTTCACCGCCTTGCCGTCGATCACCGCGTAGACGTACGCTGTCTCGTCGGCGAACAGCACGGCCGACGGTGGGACGACGAGCGCGTCAACTGCGGTCGCGCCCAGGCGGACGACGGCGTAGCTGCCGGGGCGGAGCTTGCCGTCGGGGTTCGGCAGGTCGATCTCGGTGCGCAAGGTCCGCGTGTCTGCGTTGAGCACCCCGGCGGTGCGCGTGACCGTGCCGGCGACTTCGGCGTTGCCCGAGCCGGGGAAGCGGACGGTCACCTTCGCGCCGGGGTTGGCCTGGGATGCGGCCGCCTCGGGCACCTCGACGAAGACGCGCACGGTGTCGAGCCGGGCAACGGTGAACAGCGTCTCGGCGCGGTTCGCCCCCGGCTGCAAGAAGTGCCCCGTGTGGACGTAGCGGCCGGTCACGACCCCCGCATACGGCGACTTGACCTGGCAGTAGTCGAGCATCGCCCCGACCCGCTTCGCCTCGGCGTCGGCCATCAGCCGGCGGGCCTGACTCGCCTTCAAGTCGGCCTCGGCGCGGAGCTTGCGGGCCGACGCCTCGCGAACCATCACCTGCGCCGAGTTGACCTTGGCGGCGAGTTCGTCGCGCCCGGCGGAAGCACTGCGGAACTGCTTGCGCGTCTCGTCGAGGGTCTGCGCGTCGATGACCCGCTGGCTCACCATCGTCTCGATCCGCTTCGCTTCGCTCTCCCAGCGCTCGTAGTCGGCCTGGACACGCGACTGCCCGGCTTTGACTTCCAGCACCGTCGCCTCGGCGGAGGCGACCATCCCCGCGGCGACGCCAACGCCGGCCTTCGACTGCTCGACCTCGGCGTCGGCCACGGCGACCGCGGCCGCTTTCGACTCCGCCTCTCGCTCCAGTTCGGGGATTTCGATGACGGCTACCACTTCCCCGGCCGCCACGCGGTCGCCCAGGTCTTTGGTCAGCCGCTTGACGTAGCCGGGCAGCTTGGCGACCAGCGGCGTCGTCTCGAACGCCTGCACCGTCCCCGGCTGCTCGACGGCCCACGTCAGCGTCACCTTCTTCGGCTGCCCGCGCGTCAACGCCGCGGCCGGCGGCTTCTCGGCGGCAGTCGGCGACGCGGGGGGGCTGCACCCGGCGGCACTCAGGGTCGCCAACACGAGCCAACGGGAAGGGCGTGACATCGGCGGCGTCTCACGGGGCGGGATGGTCATTGTACCGGCCGGCGGCGTCCGTATCGTGTCGGGCACACCAACAGAGCGAGGCGCTATGGCGATCGACGTGGCGGCGACGGTGGCGAAGGTCGTCGCCAACATGGAGAAGGTCATCATCGGCAAGCGGCCGCAACTGGCCCTGGCGATGGCCGCGTACCTCTGCGAAGGCCACGTCCTGCTCGAAGACGTGCCCGGCGTCGCCAAGACGATGTTCGCCCGCGCCCTCGCCCGCAGCGTCGGCTGTACCTTTAAGCGGCTGCAATGTACGCCCGACCTGCTGCCGTCGGACGTGACCGGCGTGTCGATCTTCAACCAGAAGACGACGGAGTTCGAGTTCCGCCCCGGCCCCGTCTTCGCGCAAACCCTGCTGACCGACGAGATCAACCGCGCCACGCCCCGCACGCAAGCGGCCCTCCTCGAAGCGATGGGCGAGCGCCGCGTCAGCGTTGACGGCCAAACCTACGTCTTGAAGCCGCCGTTCCTGGTAATCGCGACGCAGAACCCCGTCGATCAGGAGGGCACGTTCCCGCTGCCCGAAGCCCAACTCGACCGCTTCCTCGTGAAGTTGAGCCTCGGCTACCCCAGCTACGAGGAGGAGTCGCGGATGCTGACGCGCCTGCAGCGCGGCCACCCGATCGACGACTTGCAGCCGGTCGTGACGGCGGCCGACATCATCGCCTGCCAGGACGCCGTGCGCGAAAT
>JANXTD010000276.1 GCA_025352585.1 Fimbriiglobus sp. | reverse complement strand
CTCTGCGTCTCCGCGGCAAAACGTTTTGGAGTTTTGATATGCCGGTGACCGCCCTGGACCCGTTGGCCGACGCGGGGACCGACCAAGAGTACCACTACACGCTCAACTTCGGGCCGCAGCACCCCGCCACGCACACGACGTTGCGCCTCATCCTCACTCTCGACGGCGAGACAATTGTCAAGGCCGTGCCGGACATCGGTTTCTTGCACTCCGGGTTCGAGAAGTTGGGCGAAGACCTCGACTTCAACCAGTACGTGACCATTGTCGATCGGATGAATTACATCTCTCCGGTCGCTAACGAAATCGCCTGGCACTACACCGTCGAAAAGCTGTTGAAGATTCAGTTGACTCCGCGCTGCGTTTACATCCGCACCATTCTGGCGGAACTGGCCCGCATCTCGGACCACCTGTTGTGCGTCGGGGCCGCGGCCCTCGACTTGGGCGGCTTGACGGCGTTCCTGTACGCCTTCAACGCTCGAGAGAAGATTTACAACATCATCGAAGGCGCATCGGGGCAGCGCTACCACCCGAGTTACACGCGGGTCGGCGGATTGCTGTCGGACGTGTCGGAGACGTTCGTTGACCAGGTACGCGACTTCGCCAAGAGTTTTCCCAAGGTCCACGCCGACGTGCGGCGGATGCTCAATAAGAACAAGATCTTCGTCGATCGCACCAAGGGCGTCGGCGTGCTGACCCGCGACGAGGCCATCAACATGGGCTGTAGCGGCCCCGTGGCCCGCGCCGCCGGGGTCACCCGCGACTTGCGCAAGGACGAGCCGTACCTGGCTTACGGCGAGCTCTCCGGGAGCTTCCAAATGGTTTGCGCCAAGGGCGGCGACTGTTACAGTCGTTATCTTGTCCGCATGGACGAAATGCTGGAGAGTGCCAAGATCATCCACGCAGCGATCGAGAATTTGCCGTCGGGGCCGGTCAACGTGTCGCTGGACGACAAATTGACGATCCCGGACAAGTCGGCGACCTATCGCAGTATTGAAGGGTTGATCCAACACTTCGAGCTGTTCATGTGGAACCGCCGCTTCGAGACGCCGGTCGAAGAAGTGTACGGGGCGAACGAGACGGCCAACGGCGAACTCGGCTTCTACCTCGTCGCCGACGGCGGCGGCAAGGCGTTCCGCGCCCGGACCCGTCCGCCGAGTTTCATCCACTTCGCGACCTTCCCGCACCTGATCGAGGGCCACCAAATCTCCGACGTGCCGGCGGTGTTGGGGAGCCTCAACATCATCGCGGCGGAACTAGACCGGTGAGTGAAAGCCGCCGGACGTGGGACGACGTGAAGGCCGCAGTGCCAGTAGGTACTCGCCTCGAAGGCTCAATTGTGCTCGTGCCGCCCTTCGGACTTTTTATTGATGCCGGTGTGGGGTTCGTCTGCTTGATGCGGATACCGGAATGCGGTCTGGGCCGCGGAATTCAGACTGCCGATGTCTTTGAAGTCGGCCAACGGATTACGGGCGATGTCATAGATCACGACGATCGAAATCGGCAGGTCATTCTGTCACGACGAAACATTGTGGGATGAAGGGCGTAGTATGGCTGTCCTGAGCGAGCGGATTCGGTCCGAAATCACCGCACTCTTGCCGAAGTACCCGCGGAAGCAGGCGGTGACGTTGCCGGCGTTGCACCTCGTCCACGACGAGATGCGATACGTGTCGTCGGAGGCCATCGTCGAGATCGCGGAGATGCTCGACTTGCACCCGTCGGAGGTGCAGGACACGATGACTTTCTACGCCTTCTTCAAGGACCGCGAGCCGGACAAACTCGGCACCGATCGCGTGTGGGTTTGCCGCGGCCTGGCGTGTATGCTGCGCGGGGCTTACGAGTTGATCGAGCATTGCGAACACAAGCTCAACGTCCATTGCGGTGAGCGCACGGCCGACGGCAAGATCACGCTGGAGTTCGCGGAGTGCATCGGGGCGTGCGACGGTGCCCCGGCGGTATTGCTCAACGACGTTCACGTCATGGACGTGACGCACGACAAAGCCGACGCGCTGTTCGGCGAGTTACAGGCGAAGTGAGGTCAATCATGCAACTGGAAGACTTCTTCGACTTCATCGGTGACCCCGTCGAGGCGATCCGCCTCAAGGGCACGCGCATCGATTTGGAGCACGTCGTCTGTTTGCACCACCAGCACATGACCCCCGAGCAGATCGCGGTCCATTTCGCGCGCCCCATGAGACTTGCGCTCGTGTACGCCGCGATTACGTATTACCTGGAAAATCGGACCCTAGTCGAGGCTTATTTAGCCCAACGCAAAGCGGTCGGCGACGCGAACCTGCAGGCTTACCTTGCCAGCCCTGAATCGCCTGTCGCGCGGCGACTCCGCGACTTGAAGGCCCGCCTCGCCAACGACGGCCCGTTCACCGAAAACGAGTTGGCGTCTGACAGCTTCCGACGACTTCGGGAGTCCTCGGCCGCCCACCGGGCTGGTAGTCCTTTCGGTACAACCGTGGCCGACGCCACAAAGGGTGTTCAAGAGATCGGATCAACACGACCCCCAGGTTTGACGTGAGTCGCATCCGGTTCATGCTCGACCAGCACATACCCTTGGCGGTGACGCAAGCTGTCTTGAAGGTGGAGCCGGCGGCGAATCTCGGAACGATTGGGGTCGATTCCTGGGTTCCCTCGGCCGGCACGCCCGACCCGGAATTGTTGCTGTTCGCCGAGCGCGAGCAGTTACTAGTGGTGACTTACGACCGGAACACGATGCCGGGCCACGTCGCCGACCACTTGAGGAGTGGGAACCACACCTGGGGTGTCATCGTTTTCCCCGACGGCAACAACTTGTCGCCGGGGGCTATTGCTCACGAACTCCTGATCGTGCTGCTGGCATCCGAAGCCGAAGAGTGGATTGACCAACTGGACTACTTGCCCCGACGCCTTCCTTGAGAGTGATGCCATGCCTTACGAACCTGTGCTGCTCGCCCGCGTCGGCAAGCCGAACCCGGCGAGCGTCGAGGCGTACCGCGGCGACGGCGGTTACGCCGTGTTTGAACGCGTCTTGGCGGAGGTGAAGCCGCTCGAAGTCGTCACGCAAGTGAAGGACTCGGGGCTGCGCGGCCGCGGCGGCGCGGGCTTCCCGACGGGGCTGAAGTGGACGTTCCTGCCCAAGGAGCACCCCGGCCCCATCTACATGTGCATCAACGCCGACGAGTCGGAGCCGTGTACTTACAACAACCGCATCCTGATGGAGAAGGACCCGCACCAGGTGCTCGAAGGCATCATGCTGTCGTGCTTCGCCGTCAAGAGCGAGTGCGCCTACTTCTACCTGCGCTACGAGTACGGCGACGCCTACCGGACCCTGTTGGCGGCGGTCAACGATTGTTACGCCGCGGGGTTGCTTGGCAAGAACATTCGCAACAGCGGCTTCAGCCTTGACATCGTGCTGCACCGCGGCGCGGGGGCGTACATTTGCGGCGAAGAAACAGGGCTAATCGAGTCGCTCGAAGGCAAGCGGGCGTGGCCGCGGATCAAGCCGCCGTTCCCAGCGATCGAGGGGGCGTTTCGCAAGCCGACGATCGTCAACAACGTCGAGACGATGGCGTGCGTCACGCAGGTCATGAGGCACGGCGTCGACTGGTTCAAGTCGTTCGGCATCGCGCCCGACCCAAAGAACCCTCGCGACGCCGGGAGTTACGGGCCGAAGCTGTACACGATCGCGGGGCACGTGAACGAGCCGCGCTGCGTCGAGTTGCCGATGGGCGTGACCATCCGCGACCTCGTCGAGAAGCACGGCGGCGGCGTCTGGAAGGGGCGCAAGGCCAAGGCGATCAACCCCGGCGGCTTGAGCATGGGCTTTGCTGATGTCAATGCCCCGCTCAAGGGCGAGGACGGCAAGACGGAGTACGACATTCCGCTCGATTTCAACGGCCCCGGTAAGATCGGCTGCCTCGGACTTGGCACCGCGGCCATTACCGTCATTGACGACCAGACCAGTATGGTCGACGTGTTGCACAACGTTTGCCAGTTCTTTAGCCACGAGTCGTGCGGCCAGTGTACCCCGTGCCGCGAGGGGACCGGCTGGATGCTCAAGATCACCGACCGGCTGCGCCGCGGGCAGGGCCGGCGGGAAGACCTCGACATTTTGATCGACGTGGCCGACCGCATCGGCATCATGCCGGGCACGACGATTTGCGGGCTGGCCGACGGCGCGGGCTGGCCGGTCAAGACGGCGATCCGCAAGTTCCGCGCGGAGTTCGAGGCGTCGATCAAGGACGGCACCCGCAGCCGGCACGCGAAATCGCTCGAACTGGTCGGCGCGCACTAAGATAGCCGCCGCGGACCGAACCTCGGGGGTGAGCCATGCGACACGCGGTAACGGTGGCGATCCTCTTGTGTTTCGCCGGCGGCTGCAAGAAGCCGGCGGCGAAAGTGACGACGGCGACGGCGACGGCCCCGGCCCCCGCGGCCCCGACCGTGACGGGGGTCGCCGAGCCGGTCGTCGGCAACACCAACTACGAGGCCGGCGCGGGGGCCGCGCAGAACGTCCGCAACGCCGTGCAGCGGGTCGTGACGCAGACCGAGATGTCGCAGATCGGCCTGTTCATCGAGATCGAGTACAGCTTGAACGGCAAGATGCCGGACCTGAAGACGGTCACCGCGACGCTCAACGAGGACGCGCCGGCGATCGCCAAGGCGGTCGCGGACGGCAAGATTATCCTGTGCTGGACCGCCGAGCACAAGGGGCTGTGGGCGTACGAGGTGGGGGCGGAGACCAAGGGCGGGCTGGTGCTGGTGACCGGCTCCGCCCGCCGCGCGGAGGCGGACGAGGTCCGCAAGCTTTTGGGTCGCTAGTTTCACGAAGGGTTCCTGACCATGCCGACGGTGTTCGTCAACGACAAGCCGGTCGAGATCGGCAGCCGCAAGCTCAACTGCGTGCAGGCCGCGGAACTCGCCGGGACCGAAGTGCCGCACTACTGCTGGCACCCGGAACTCTCGGTCGTCGCCTCGTGCCGCATGTGCCTCGTCGAGGTCGGCGAGTTGAAGGACGGCAAGGTTGTCATGCAGCCGAAGGTCGTTCCCGGCTGCCAGACGCCGGTCAAGGACGGCACCGTCATCGTCACCGGCGACTACGCCAAGCGCGACCAATCGGTGACGCCGCTGACGTATGATGTCAACTATAAGCCTGCCGACCGTGCCAAGAAATCGCAAGCCGACACGCTCGAAGGCCTTCTCATCAACCACCCGCTCGACTGTCCTGTCTGCGACAAGGCCGGCGAGTGCAAGTTGCAAGACTATTCGTACCAGTTCGGCCGCTCCGAGAGCCGGATGATCGACGTGAAGAATACGCCGGCCAACAAGCCGGGGCTGTCGAGCAAGATCACGCTGTTCACCGACCGCTGTATCATGTGTACGCGATGCGTGCGCTTCACCCGCGAGATTTCGGGCACGGCGGAGTTGCTGGTCGTGGGCCGCGGGCACCACGAGGAGATCGACGTTTTCCCCGGCCGGCCGCTGGAAAACAAGCTCTCCGGCAACGTCGTCGATCTGTGCCCCGTCGGTGCCCTCGGCTCGAAAGACTTCCTTTACACCCAGCGCGTCTGGTACTTGAAGTCCACCGAGAACGTGTGCAGCCGCTGTAGCACGGGTTGCAGTATTCACACCGACACGAACAAGGACATCGTGTATCGGCTGCGGGCCCGCGTCAACCCTGAGGCGCAAGGGCACTTCATTTGCGACGAGGGCCGGTGGGGCTACCACTTCACCAACTCGCCGGACCGCTTCACGAAGCCGTTGACGAAGACCGACGGCAAGTTCTATCACACGCCGTATGCCGAACTGTTCCCCAAGTTGAAGGCCGACTTGGTCGCTGCGGTGAAGGCCGACGCGGCTAGTGTGGTGGTCGTCCTGTCGCCGTTCCTGACGGTCGAGGAGGCGTTTCAGTGGGCGACCGCGGCGAAGTCGTGGGGCGCAGGGGTGCGGCTCGCGCTCGGGCCGGTGCCGGTCGTCGGCGTCGATGACAGCTACCCCAAGGACGTGAAGGGCAACCCGGTCACGCCGTCGAAGTTCGTCATCCGCGCGGAGAAGTGCCCCAACCGCCTCGGCGTCGAGATGGTGCTGAAGCACTTCGGCGACGTGGTGCCGTTCGCCAGCGTCGGCGCGTCCAAGGCGATGGTCTTCGTCGGCGGCTACCCGGACGGCTTGACCGACGCCGACCTCGCCGGGGTGGCGTTGCCGGACCTTCTCGTCGTGCAAGACCTGTTCACGAGTACGCTGGCCAAGGCTGCGAAGTACCTGCTGCCGGGCACGTCGAACTTCGAGAAGGACGGCACGTTCCTCAACCACGCCGGCTACGCCCAGAGCTTCGGCCGCGCCGCCAACCCGCCGAAGGAAGTGCGGAGCGAACTGCAAGTCGCCTGCGACCTG
>JANXTD010000268.1 GCA_025352585.1 Fimbriiglobus sp. | reverse complement strand
GGCAGCGGCACAAGAGTGGCGAGTTGCTTCAGATACTCCGCCGTCAACAGATAATGCTGCTTCAACAGCGCAAAATAGGGCAGGGTGCTCCACTCGGGAGCGCTGAAGCGTCGATCGCCGGCAGAAGGCTCCGCGATCACGGGCAGCATCTGCGCTGCCGCGGGATTCAACAGTGCCTGCTGTGCCGCCGTCCATAACGCCTGGAAGCGCGGCTGATAGCGTGCGGTGAGTGCGGCTATCGCCTGCGACTGCGTCGCGAGTTCGGCGGCGCGCGCCCGGTCCTTGGCGGCGTCGGCGGGGCGGCCCGCGCCGGCCAAGCTCGTGGCGCGGCCGAGGTGGGCGTCGCGCAGGAGGCCGAGGGTGATCACGTCGCCGGCCTGCGCGGCCGCGGCGACCGTCAGCGCGGCGACCGCCCGGTCGTGGCAGGCCAGGGCCTCGGCCCACTTCGCCGCGTCGCCGAGCAGGTTGCCCAGGCTCGAGCAGGCGCGCCCCAGCGAGACGCGGTACTTGGGCACGGCGGGGTAGTCGGCCGTCAGCTTCGCCTGGGTTTCGACCGCCAGGCGGAACTGCCCCTCGGCGGCCGGCAAGTCTCCCTGGGCCTGCAACAAGTGGCCGAGGCTGTTGCGGCTCGCCGAGAGTTCGAGTCGGTACTTGCGCACGTCGGGGAACTCGGCGGCGAGTCTGACCTGGTCCTCGACCGCGAGCCGGTAACTCGCCGCGGCCTCGGCGACCTGGCCGCGGGCGCGGAGCGCGCCGCCGAGGTGAGCCCGATCGACGGCGACGGCCTCGCGCTCCTGGCGGGTGGGGCTCGGGGACTCCCGGAGGAGGTCGCCCGTGACGGCGAGAGCGCGGCGAAACCGCGCCTCGGATTCCGCGACCTGCCCCAAGTCGCGGAGGGAGACGCCGAGGTTACTCTGGCAGGCGGCGAGCAGGCGGCGGTACTCGGGCGCGGCCGGGGCGTCCGCGGCGTGCCGCTCCAGAACCTCGACGGCGCGACGGTGTTCGGCCGCGGCCTGGTCGGCCTCGCCGCGCGCCCGGAGGAGGTTGCCGAGCAGGGTGTGGGCGACGGCGAGTTCTCGGCGGTACTCCGGAACCTCCGGGAAGTCGCGGGCGAGGCCCCCGTAGACCGCCACCGCCTCGCGGAAGCCGGCGACGGCCGCCGCCTGATCCCCCAGCTTGCGCCGGAGGTTGGCGACGTGGATCGCGCCTTCCCCCGCGACGGCCCGCGCCTCGGGCGTGTCGCCGCCACTGCGGGCGAAGCCCTGCCAGCGCTGGATGATCGCCTGCAAGTACGCGCGCTCGTGGGGGCCGAGTTCGGCCCGCGCCCCGATCAGCCGCTCCACGTCCTCGCCGGTCGCCGCCCGCAGCGTCGCCATCGTCCGCTGCTGCGCCGCGACCGCCGCCTTGCGTCGGCTCTCCGCGAGCGCCTCCGCCGCCTCGGCCCGCACCCGGCCGGCCTCCGCGGCGACGCGCAACTCGGCCTCGGCCGACCGCGCCGCCTCGGCGACGACGCGCTGCTCCGCCTCGGCCTCCCGCGCCGCGTCCGTCCGGACCAGCGCGGCCGTGACGGAGGTCAGGCCGGCGACGTGCGTGAGGACGAACGCCGCCGCGGCGACCGCCGGCACGCGGTTCTTGCGCAGCGCCTTGCCGACTCGGTAGCGTAGGCTCGGCGGGTGGGCCAGCACCGCCTCGCCGGCCAGGTACCGCCGCACGTCCGCGGCCAGCGCGGCGGCGGTGTCGTAGCGGCGGGTGCGGTCCTTCTCCAGCGCCTTCATCACGACCCAGTCGAGTTCGCTCCGCAGCAGCCCCGCCAGCTTCGCCGGGTCGGTGCCGCGTCGCTCGCCCAGCAGCGGCAGCGCGTCGGACGTGTTCAGCCGCATGCTCGGCCGGGCCGCGTCTTCCTCGCGGATCAGCCGCAGGATCTCGAAGACCCCCTCGCGCGAGTCGTCGCGCTGCGCGAACGGCGGGCCGCCGGTGAGGAGTTCGTACAGCAGCACGCCCAGCGAGTAGACGTCCGACCGCGTGTCGATGTCCGACCCGCCCAGCCCGGCCTGCTCCGGCGACATGTACTGCGGCGTCCCGACCACGACCCCGAAGCCGGTGTTGAGCGTGCGGTCGGTCAGCGGCGCGCCGGTCGCCTTGGCGACGCCGAAGTCGATGACCTTCGGCACGGCCCGGTCGCCGTCGAGCGCCACCAGCACGTTCGACGGCTTCACGTCGCGGTGGATGATGCCTTTCTGGTGGGCGTGGTGGATCGCCTCGCAGACCGGCACGAACAGTTCGAGGCGCTGCGCCGGGGTAAGCCGGCGGGCGTCGCAAAACTTCGTGACGGCGACGCCCTGGACGTACTCCATGACGAAGTAGGGCGACCCCGCCTCCGTGACGCCGCCGTCGAGGATCTTGGCGACGTTCGGGTGGTCCATCACCGCCAGCGCCTGACGCTCCGCCTCGAAGCGGGCGAGGACGTTACGCGAGTCGCCGCGGCCGTGCAGCAACTTCACCGCGACGAGTCGGCGGACGGGGGCGGTCTGCTGGGCGGACCAGACGGCCCCCATGCCGCCCTCGCCGACGCACTCCAGCAGGGTGTACCGCCCGGCGACGACCGTGCCAGACCCCTCCCAGCGCGGGGCGGCCTGCGCCAGCGGCGACAGGGTGGGGTGGGTGGCGATCAAGTTCGGCGTGGCGTGCGAGTCGAGAGTCATCGTCGTCCCCGCCCCGGAGTGTGCGGTACCGCACGCAGTCGCCCGCGTGAGTGTAGCACACGCCAGCGCGTGGGGTGAACGGAAGACCGGCCCCAACGGCGGCTGGCGACGGAAGGCCTCCGGTCGCTGAAACACGCGGCTCGCCGGGGTTACTCACACCTGGGGAATGTCTGCCGCGGCCTTCTCCAACTCCGCCAGGACTTTCTTCAGCTTCGCGATGTCCGCCGGCTTGGCGTTGAGAATGACGACGCTGGATGCCGTGGCGGGAATCGCCCTCGCGGGCTTGGTCAGAAGCCGCTCGCAAAGCGCCTCCATTACCTCCGCGCCCACGCCCTTGTAAGTGATCACGACCGGCTCGCTCTCGACGACCGGGGCCGCGGCGGGCGGGCCGCCGGGGCCCTCGTAACTGAGCGGGTCGGGCGCGGCACTCGGGTAGCCACCGGCACCGAGAAAACTGCGATATGTACTCGCCTTGCCCTCGCCACCTGCGGCGGCCACCGGTGCCGGCGGGCGCGACCTCTTGAACACCATGACGGTGACATCGAGGACGGTATCCTTTTTCAGAGACGGCTTGAAGTTTCTGTAGTTGTCCAGGCCTTCAAATTCGTCGCCCGCAAACCTGGCGTCGAACGTGCCCGCGAATTGCCACCCGCCGCGGGACTGCTCCTGCATGATGAGGCTGACAGTGCCGCCGAACGCCGGCGGTTCGAGGGCTTTGCCCGGCACGTCGAACTGCCGCCCGATGTACTTGTACTCGACCTCCGCCACCGCCGGCGGCTTGGGGTCAGCAGCCGGCAGGGTGCTGGCCGCGGGTTCCGCGGTTGGCGCACCGCCCGGCCGCGTGGCCGGCGGTCCCTGGGCGTCGGCGACTTGGACCAGCACCGTGCCGGTGCCGGCGGCGAGGCCGCATGTCAGCATCGCGGCCACCGCGAGCAGTTTCACTTTCGAGAGGGCCATCGGCACGATCTCCACAGATAGGGCTGCCAGCGCGACCGGAATCGTGCCCGGTGCCGCCGACGGGAAGTTCAGCACCGTCACCAGTAACTTCAACGGCACGTCGGCCGAGGTGGTCGCCGCGCTCAGGCCCAGTAGCCCCAGCGTCGCCGCGGGGGCCAGGCCGCGTTTCGTGAGCGCGTCGAGCAGTCGCTGGCGCGCCTTCGAGAGCCGGCCGGTCAGCGTCCCGGCCTTCCAGCCGAGGCGGGTCGCGGCCTCCGGCTGCGGCACGCCTTCGAGGTCGCAGACCACGAACGCCGTGCGCAACGCCTCCGGCAAGCGGCCGACCTCGTCGTTGACGGCCGCCAGTAACTCGTTCCAGTCGCCCGGCGGGGTGGCGGTTTCGGGCTTGGCGGTCGCCCGGTCGCGTTGCCGCGCCCGCACCGCCCCCCGGCGCAGCTTCATCGCCCCACGCACCGCCGTGCCGTGCAGCCACGCGCCGACGTTGCCGCCGCGCACCCGGCCGCTCGACTTGACGAACGCCAGGAACACGGCCTGGAACGCGTCCTCGGCGTCGGCCGGGTCGGGCAGCAGTTGCCGGCAGACGGCCCAGACCATGCCGCCGTGCCGCCGGGCGAGTTCCTCGAACGCCGCCTCGTCGCGGCCGGCGTTGTAGCGTGTGAGCAACTCGGCGTCGGGCACGGCGGCGAACGGCTCGGCCCGCATCGCCGCGAGTTGTCGCCGAAACATCAGGGAGTGGTCGGGTCTCATCACTGATGTTGTTCCCGCGCGGCCGGATTTCCTACGGAAATTTCCCCGCCGCTCGCAATACTGAACACGTCAGCGCACCGCGGAGTGGCCCATGATTCTGTTCGCCTCGTTCGCCCTGCCGCTCGTCGCCGCCGGGGCAATGGCCGTCGCCGCGGCCGTGCCCGTGCTGATTCACCTGCTGAGCCGGCAACGCTTCCAGGTCGTCGAGTGGGCGGCGACGCGCTTCCTCGTCACGGCCCAGAAGCGGCACCGCCGGCGCGTCGATCGCTGGCTTCTGCTCACGGCCCGCGTGCTAGCACTGCTGCTGCCGCTCGCGGGGATGTGCGCGGCGACGCCGTGGGCCGAGCGGGCCTGGCAGGCGGTGCGGCCGGGGGCGGTCGAGGTGTCGATGAACGCCCCGCGGACCCACCGCATTCTGGTGCTCGACGCCTCGCTGAGCATGACGACGCGGCACGAAGATTCGACCCGCTTCGACCACGCCGTGAAGCAACTCGAGGCGACGATCGAGGCGGCCAGCCCCGGCGACGGCTTCACGCTGATCGTGCTGGCCAACGGCGCGCAGGCGATCGTCCCCGGCCCGTCGGCCGACACCGAGAAGGTGCTGGCCGAGTTGCGCACGCTCAAGGTGACGCACGGCACGACCGACCTGGCCGCGGGGTTGGCCCTCGTGGCTGAGACGCTCAGCCGCTCGCCGCGCAGCTTCCCGCGCCGGCAGGTGATGCTGTTCACCGACCTGCAAAAGTCCGCGTGGGCCGGGCTGCTGCCGAAGCCCGACGGCACGGTGCCGGAGATCTGGCGCGGCATCTTGCCGCGCGCCGAAGTCGCCGTGGTCGATGCGTCGGTCGGCGAGGCGGAGAACGTCGCCCTCGTCGATTTGTCGCTCAACGACGCGGTGGCGCTGGCCGAGGCCCCGGCGGCCGTCACGGCGACGGTGCAGAACTTTGGCCGAAGCGAAAAGAAGGCGGTGCGGCTTGAACTCTCGCTGGGTCGGCCGTCGGCGAGCGGGCCGGACGCGGTGGTGCTGCCGGTCGAGACGCGCGTCCTCGAGTCGATCCCCGCCGGCCAGCGCACCACGGTCACGTTCGCGCTCGCCGGGGCCAGCCGCTTCCGCGAGCCGGGACTGCACCTCGTGCAACTCAAGCTCGTCGAGGCCGACGACCTGCCGGCCGACGACACGCGGACCCTGGCCGTCGAGGTGCGCGACGCCCTGCCGGTGGTGTTGGTGAACGGCAAGCCGTCGGCGGATCCGTTGCAGCGGGCCAGCGAGTACCTGCACGAAGCCCTCGAACCGGCCGGCCGCCGCGCCCCCGGTAACCCCGTGCGGCCGAAGACCCTCACACTCGGCGAGTTCGCCGACCCGACGCTGGGCGACCTGACGAGCGTCGATTGCGTCTACCTGTGCGACGTGCCGACGCTCACGCCCGCGGAAGTGTCGCGTCTGACGGCCCACCTGAAGCGTGGCGGCGGGGTCGTCGTCGCCCTAGGGCCGAACGCCGCGGCCAACGTCGAGTGGTACAACCGTGTCCTGTTCGCCGACGGCGAGGGGCTGTTGCCGGGCAAGCTCGGCGTCGTCAAGGGTTCCGCCGACGCGGACGACACCGGGTTCCGGCTGGTCGCCAGCGAAGACTCGTACCGCCGGCCGCCGCTGGCCGCGTTCCGCGACGACAACGTGCGGGCGGCACTGACGACGGTGCCGTTCAAGAAGTACCTGACGCTCGACGCCCCGGCCGACGGCCGCGCCCGCCGCATCCTGTCGTTCGCCCCCGCCGGCCAGGCCCCCGCGAAGCCCGAACTGCCGGCCGCCGACGCGGCCCCGAAGCCGGCCGAACGCCTCGACGCCGCCTTGGTCGAGTGGTCCCGGCACCGCGGCCGGGTGGTCGTTCTAACGACAACGCTGAACACCGAGTGGAGCGACTGGCCGATCCTGCCGACCTACCTGCCATTCATGCACGAACTGTTGCGCTTCGCCGTGACGACGAGCGACCGCCGCACCGTGCGCGTCGGCGACACCCTCGAAGAGTTCCTGCCGGCCACGTCCGTCGGCCTGACCGCGACCGTGACCGGGCCGGAGAACCTGAGCGTCAGCGTGCCGGTGGTGGCCGGCGACGACGTGGGGCTGGTGCGCTTCGGCGACGCGACCTTGTCAGGGCTGTACCGCGTCGGCCTGGGCAGTCAGCGCGACCGGCTGTTCGCCGTGAACGTGCCCGAGGGCGAGTCGGACTTGCGCAAGCTCGACGCCGGCGACTTCAAAGGCTTGAACGGCGTCACGGTGACGCTCGACCCGACGGACGCGAAGCTGCTCGCCGGCGGTGACGGCGAGGTGACGCTGACCCCGAAGCCGCAAGGCCCGGTCGTCGCGCGGTGGCTGCTGTTCGCGGCGCTCGCGGCGATGCTCGTCGAACTCGGCGTGGCCTGGTACTACGGCCCCGGCCGCTCCGGCAGCCACGGCACCGCGCAGCCCGAGCCGCGCTCCCTGCTGCGACTCCTCGGCCCGCTGGCGACGCTGATCCCGCTGGGTATCGCGCTCGCCCTGCTGGCGACGCTGGCGCATCACGCCGCGACCGGCCGGCTGCTCGACTTCGCCCCCGACGGCGTGCGCTCGTCGCTCGAAGGCACGCTGGGCGTGCCGACCGCCGCGCCCGGCGAAGGCACGCGCTGGCGGCTCGAACAGAGCGCGGTGTTCGGTAAGGGCAGTCGCCTCGACGGCCGCATCGTCGCCGGGGTCGGCGTGGGGATGCTCGTGCTGGTGGGGGCACTCTACCGGCTCGAACGCCGCGCCGCGGGGCGCTGGTCGGCGGTGCTGTTGCCGCTACTCTTGCGGCTCGCCGCGCTCGGCGTGTTGCTGTTCTTCGTGCTGCCGCAGTCGCGCCTCACGTTCGACCGCGAGGGCTGGCCGGACGTGGCGGTGCTGCTCGACACGAGCCTGAGCATGGCGACCGTTGACGACTTCCAGGAGCCGGAGGTCCGCGCAAAAGCAGCCAAACTCGGCGGCCTCGACAACCTCACACCACTCGACCGCCTGCGGCTGGCGAAGCTCCTCGTGACCCGCCCCGGCGACGGGCTTCTCGAGCGACTGCTGACCGAGAAGCAGGTGAAAGTCCACGTCTACACGATCGCGGAGCAGGCGAAACTCGTCAGCGACTGCGTCGAGCCGGGTGACCTCCAGGCGGGCCAAGACGCCGTCAACGCGCTGGTGGCCGACGGCGAGCAGTCGCGCCTCGGCGACGCCGTCCAGGCCGTGCTGAAGGCGTTCCGCGGCGGCTCGCTCGAAGCGGTGATCGCCTACACCGACGGCGTCGTGACCGGCGGCGACGATTTGGCGAAGGCCGGCCGAGAAGCCGCGCGGGCCGGGGTGCCGCTCTACCTCGTCGGCCTCGGCGAGAGCCGCGAGCCGGCCGACGTGGCGCTCAGCGACTTGAAGACCGAGGAAGTCGTCTTGAAGGGCGACACGCTGGTGTTCGAGGCCCGCCTAACCTCGCGCGGCATCGGCGACGGCAAGGCCGCCGTAACCGTCCCGGTGATTCTGTCGGAGCGTCAGGGCGACAAGCTCGTCGAGCGTGGCCGGGCGATGGTGACCCTCGACCCGTCGGGCAAGCCGCTGCCGGTGAAGCTCACCACTGTCGCCCAGGAGGCTGGCGAGAAGACATTCGTCATCGAGGTGCCGCCGCAGGCCGGCGAAGTCGAGACGGCCAACAACCGCCTCGAACGGGTGGTGCTGGTCACCGAGAATCGCCGGCTCAAGGTGCTCTACCTCGAAGGCTCGCCGCGCTACGAATTCCGCTTCCTGAAGGTGCTGCTCGAACGGGAGAGTGACGCGATCGTCGGCAACAAGACTGTCGAACTCAGTTCGATGCTCCTCGACGCCGCACCCGGCTACGCCGAGCAGGACAAGAGTGCCTTGCGCAACCTGCCGACGCGGACCGAACTGCTCGCCTACGACGTGGTGTTGTGGGGCGACGTCGATCCGGCGAGCTTGCCGCGGGCCAATGCGTTCCTGGCCGACCTGGCGGAGTTCGTCAAGGTCCGCGGCGGCGGTCTGCTGTTCCTCGCCGGCTCGCAAGCGACGCCCTCGAAGCTCTTCGGCACCCCACTCGGCGAGTTGCTGCCGGTCGCCCCGGCCGAGGTTGCCGCGACCGACGACCCGGCGACGCCGATCGCCGACGGCTACCGGCCCAAGTTCACGCCCTTCGGCCGGTCCCACGCACTCTTGCGGCTGCTCAGCGACGACGGCGAGAACGCCAAGCTGTGGGCCAACTTCAAGCCGCTCTACTGGGCGTCGTCCGGCTACCGCCGCAAGCCCACGGCCGAAGTGCTGGCCGTCCACCCCGACCGCGTCGCCGACGGCTACCCCGGCGAGAAACACCCGCTGATCTTGCAGCAGTTCGTCGGCTCGGGCCGGGTGATGTTCTTCGGCTTCGACGAGACCTGGCGCTGGCGCTTCCGCGCCGGCGAGGAGCGCTACAACCAGTTCTGGCTCCAGGCGGTACGGACGCTCTCACGCAACCGGGTGACGCGCCCGGAGGTTCGCACCGACAAGCAGACCAACTACCGCCGCGACGAGCCGATTCGCCTCACGGTTCGCTTCCCCGACGACGCCCCGCCGCCGGCCGAGGACGCCCCCGTGCGCGTGAAAGTCGAGCGGACGCCGCTGAAGCCGGGGGGGCCGAGCGAGTCGCAGATCGTGCAACTCGCCAGGGTCGAGGGGACGCGTGCCGAGTACCAGACGCTACTCACGCGCACCCCCGAGGGCCAGTACCGCTTCGAGTTGACCGACCCCGCCGTGACCGGCAGCCGGCCGCGCGCCGAGGCGAAAGTCCTGCCGCCGCCGGGCGAGCGTGACCGCATCGACATGGACCGCCAGGCGCTGAGCCGCGCGGCCGCCGAGAGCCGCGGCAAGTTCTACACCCTCGCCGACGCCGACAAGCTCGTCGATGACTTGCCGGAGGTCGTGCGCGTGCCGCTGAACCAGCCGGTGCCGCCGGTGCCGCTGTGGAACCACGCCGCGACCTTCACGCTGCTGCTGTCGCTGCTGGGCGCGGAGTGGCTGCTGCGCCGGCGTGCGCGGCTGCTGTAATCGCCGGTGCCGAATGACTTCCCGTAACCCCGAGGCCGTAAGATGTCCCGTCCTCTCACGCTGCTAATTGTCGGGTCGATTCTGGGGGGCTGGCCGATGCGGGCGACCGTCGCGGATGAGGGGATGTGGCTGCCGACCGACCTGCCGGCGCAGGCGCTCCAGGCGAAGTACGGCTTCACGCTGACCGAAGCGTTCCGCACCAAACTGATGCTGGCGTCGGTGCGGTTCCCCGGAGCGTCCGGCGGCTTCGTCTCGCCCGACGGCCTCGTCGTGACCAACCACCACGTCGGCGGCGACGCCATCCAGAAGCTCTCGACGCCGGCCCGCGACCTGATGCGCGACGGCTACTACGCCCGCAGCCGCGCCGACGAACTGCCCTGCCCCGACGTCGAACTCAACGTGCTCCAGTCGATCGAGGACGTGACCGCCCGCGTGACTGCCGCCGTGACCCCGGCGATGACCCCGGCGGCGGCGGCCGCGGCGCGGCGGGCGGTCACCAGCGACATCGAGAAGGACTCGTTCACCAAGACCGGGTTGCGCAGCGATGTCGTGACGCTGTACCAGGGCGGGCTGTACCACCTGTACCGCTCGAAGAAGTACACCGACGTGCGGCTCGTCTTCGCCCCGGAAGCGGCAATTGCGGCGTTCGGCGGGGACGTCGATAACTTCGAGTACCCGCGCACCAGCCTCGACGTGGCCTTCTTCCGCGCCTACGAGAACGGCAAGCCGGCCAGGGTGCCGCACTACTTCCGGTGGTCCGCCGCCGGCCCGGCCGAGAACGACATGGTGCTCGTGACCGGGCACCCCGGCACGACCAACCGCCTCGAAACCCTGGCCAAGTTGAAGCACCGCCGCGACGTGACACTGCCGTACGACCTCGCGCGTCTGCGGGCCTACGAGGCGGCGCTGACGCAGTACAGCGAGCAATCCCCCGACAAGCGGCGCGAGGCGGCCAACGTGTTGCACGGCGTCGCCAACCGCCGCAAGGCGTTCGCCGGGCAACTGCAAGGGCTGCTCGACCCCGCCGTTCTGGCCCAGAAAGAGGCGCAGGAGGCGGAGTTGATGCGGCCGGTCGTCGCGGGCCTGACCCCGGCGCGGCCCGACGGCGCGCTGACCGACCGCTACCCCGGCACGGCGTGGGCCAGGGTCGCCGCGGCGCAGCGCAACCTCGCCGGCATCGAGCGCGACTACGCCCTGCTCGAGCGCGGCGACGCTTTTTTCAGCGACCTCTTCCCCGTGGCCCGGCACTGCCTGCGGCTCGCCGACGAGGTGGCCAAGCCGAACCCGGAGCGGCTGCGCGAGTACCGCGACTCCAACCTCGACTCGCTCAAGCTCACGCTGTTCAGCCCCGCGCCGGTGTCGCGCAGCCTCGAACTCGCCCGGCTGACCGCGGCGCTGACGTTCCTCGCGGAGCAACTCGGCGGCGAGCACCCGGCGGTCGCCAAAATCCTCGCCGGCAAAAGCCCCGCCGGCCGCGCCGCGGAACTCGCCGTGGGCACCAAGCTCGCCGACGTGGCCGAGCGCAAGCGGCTCGTCGAGGGCGGCCGCGCCGCCGTCGAGGCGTCCCGCGACCCGCTGATCCTGCTCGCCCGGCTGATCGACGGCGAGGCGCGGGCCGTGCGCAAGAAGTACGAGGAGGAGGTCGAAGAAGTCGAGCGGCAGGCCTACGCCGCGATCGCCGATGTGCGCTTCAAGGCTTTCGGCAAGTCGGTCGCCCCCGACGCGACGTTCACCCTGCGGCTCGCCTTCGGCACCGTCAAGGGCTACGCGGTGGACGGCGAAACGCTGCCGTTTTGCACCACCTTCGGCGACGCCTTCAAGCGCTGGGAGGTGCTGGAGAAGCGCGAGCCGTTCACGCTGCCGCCGCGCTGGGTCGAGCGCCGGGCCAAGCTCGACCCGACGACGCCGTTCGACTTCGTGAGCACCGCCGACACGATCGGCGGCAACAGCGGCTCGCCGGTGCTGAACCGCGCCGGCGAAGTCGTCGGCGTCAACTTCGACCGCAACCGCCACGGCCTGGTGCGCAACTTCGTCTACACCGACACGCAAGCCCGCCACATCGCCGTCCACAGCCGCGCCGTGCTCGAGGCGCTGGCGAAGGTCTACGACGCCCAACCGCTCGCCGACGAGCTAACCGCCCCGCCCCCGGAGACGCCATGACGACGACTGCCGTCAGGGAGTACGAAACCCTCCAGGACGTGATCGACGCGGCCGGTGGGGTGTGTGCGGAGCGCATCCTGCTGACGCCCAAGCCGGGCACGGCCACCGAGGCCGACGTGATCGCCTTCGACCGCCTTGGCCTGTCCTACGAGTTGGTGAACGGCATCTTGTTGAAAAAGCCGATGGGCAACGCCGAGGACCGTGTTGCGGTTTACCTTCGCTCGCTGATCTGGGTGTTCGTAGACAAACACAATTTGGGCGTCGTTGGCGGTGCGATGTGCCCGATGCGTCTCGCGCCGGGACTCGTGCGGATGCCCGATGCCTACTTCATCACGTGGGGATTGATTCAGGACGAAGTGGAGGGAGATACCTTCCGCTACTCCACCCCTGAGTTAATCATCGAGGTGCTCAGCCCCCATAACCCCGGCAACGACGCCGACATAATCATGAAGCTCGGCGACTATTCGCGGGCCGGAGTTAAACTCGCCTGGTACGTCGATTCCGTCCGTAAAGAAGTGGACGTGTACGATGCCGCCCGGCTCAAGTCCAAGAAGACTTTGACTATGACGGACACACTTTCCGGCGGCAAGGTACTCCCTGGCTTCGAGTTGCCGTTGAAAACAATCTTTGAAGACCGCCGCCCGCCGAAGCCCAAGAAGAAAGCGTAAACGCCAGCCTGCGGATGTTTGTCACGTCTCGGAGTCAGCAATTCGTGGCTCCGCCGCAGGCGACTCTTGTTAGCCGGACGCGCTAGCGACGGGAGCAAAGGTCGTTGACAATGTCGGTGGGTATCGACTGCTTCGTCTTCCCCCATCCGCGATGTCAACGACCTTTGCTCCCGTCGCTAGCGCGTCCGGCTAACAAGACGTTTCGGCCGGCTCAGTGGCACTTGCGGATGACGCCGACGAGCACCCCGAGAATTTGCACGTTCTCGCGGGCCGGGTCCACCAGGATCGGCTCCATCGCGCTGTTGCACGGCTCGAGACGGATCTGGTCCTTCTTCTTGAAGAACTTCTTCAGCGTCATCGAGCGATCGACCATCGCGACGACCTTCTCGCCGTTGTCGGCCTGCTCCTGCTTGCGAATCACGACGTAATCGCCGTCGGCGATTTGGCTCTCGATCATCGACTCGCCGCGGACCTTGAGCAAGTACACGTTGTCGCCGCCGAACAGGTCCTTCATGTCCACGCGCTCGTTCTGCTCCGCCGCCTCGAGCACCGGGCCGGCGGCGACGAGGCCGAGCATCGGCAGGCTGAAGCCGCCACTGTTCAGGCCGGGGATCGTGATCGAGCGCGCGATGCCGCCCTGGAACTCGTTCTTCTCCTGGCGGTGGATGTAGCCCTTCTTTTGCAGCGCCCGCAGGTGGCACATCACGCCGTTGGGCGACTTGATGTCGAACGCCCGGCCGATGTCGCGGATTGCCGGCGGGTAGCTGTGCTCCTCGATGTAGCCGCGGATGAACGCGAAGATTTCTTGCTGCTTGCCGGTCAGGGGGATGGTGTCGCCCACGGGGAGGCCTCCGGGAATCGGCGTCGGGTTGGCGCTGTACGTTCACTGGATCAACTTTGTCCAGTTCTGGAAATCATTCTATCTGACGGGCGTACAGCACGGCAAGAGGAATTTGCCACTTTCCGCCCGAACCTGCTATGGTGACGGGGACTTTCGTACCCCGGAACCGACGCCGCCGAGAGGTCCGCCCCCGTGGAATTGCCGCGACCAGCCTGGTTCTCGGACCTGTACGCGGAGCTGCTCGCCGGCCGCGACCTGGAGTCGGGCCGCGCCACCGAGGCGTTCCGCGACCTGCTCGCCGGCCGCGTCGAGGAGCCGCTCGCCGCCGCCTTCCTCACCGCCCTGCGCATGAAGCCCGAAAGCCCCGCCGAGGTCGCCGCCGCCGCACTCGCCCTGCGCGAGCAGATGGTCCGGCTCGTCGCGGTCAACGGCCCCGTCGTCGACACCTGCGGCACCGGCGGCGACGACTCCGGCACGTTCAACATCAGCACCGCCGCGGCCTTCGTGATCGCCGGGGCGGGCGTGCCGGTCGTGAAGCACGGCAACCGCGCCGTGTCGAGCCGGTCGGGGTCGGCCGACGTGCTACGCGAACTCGGCGTGAACATCGAACTCGGCCCCGCCTGGTCGCAGCGCTGCCTCGACCGCGTCGGCTTCGCCTTCTGCTACGCCCCGCACTTCCACGCCGGCATGAGCCACGTCGCCCGGCTGCGCCGCAAGCTCGGCGTGCGAACGATCTTCAACCTCCTCGGCCCACTCGCCAACCCCGCCGGGGCCGACTACCAACTCCTCGGCGTCGGCACCCCCGCCCTGCTCGACGTACTCACCGAAGCGGTCGCGCTGCTGGGCATCCGCCGGGCGATCCTGGTGTCCAGCCGCGACGGCCTCGACGAGGTCAGCCTGGCCGCCCCGACGCTGGTCCGCGTCGTCGAGGGCCACCAGTTCACCGCGACCGAGTGGCACCCGGCCGACTTCGGCCTTGAGGCGGTGCGCACCGACGACATCCTCGCGTCCGGGGCGGCCGAGAGCGCGGCGACGATCCGCAGTGTGCTCGCCGGCACCGACGGCCCGGCGCGGCGGATCACGCTGGCCAACGCCGCCGCCGGGCTTTACACCGTCGGCACCGTCGCCACGCTCGCCGAGGGGGTCGCGCTGGCCACCGAGAGCGTCGAGAGCGGCAAGGCCCGGCGGGTGCTCGAACAACTCCTCGCAACCAGGGCGTGACGCCATGCCGCGTAAAGTCATCCTCATCGCCGACCCCGGCATCGACACCGCCTTCGCGGTCGCGATCGCGCTCAACGACCCCAACCTCGAAGTCGTCGCGCTGATCCCCTGCGCCGGCAACGTGACCGCGGCGCAGGCGACGGTCAACGTCCACGTCATCCTCGACCAGATCGACCCGCCGCGCCGGCCGCGTACCTCGGCGGCGGTGTCCGTCGAGTACGACCGCGACGGCACGAGTTTGCACGGCCCCAACGGCCTCGGCGGCGTCGAGTTCCCGGTGCTCAAACGCCACTCCCCGCAGGCCGCCGAGAAGCTGATCGCCGAGTGCATCCGCGCCACCCCGCACGAGGTCAGCGTGATCGTCCTGGGGCCGGCGACGACCCTGGCCCGCGCCTTCGCCGTCGATCCCGAGTTGCCGGGGCTGCTCGACCGCCTGGTCCTCGTCGGCGGGGCGTGGCGCGAGCCGGGCAACGCCGGCCCGGTCGCCGAGTTCCACTTCGCCCTCGACCCCGACGCCGCCCGCAAGATGCTCCACGTCGGCATCCACCCGACGATCGTGCCGCTCGACCTGACGCGCAAGATGCTCTTCTCGCCGACCGAGTTACTCGACCTGCCGAACGCCGACTCGTGTACCGGCAAGTTCCTCCGCCAAATCGTGCCCTACGGCATCCGCGCGTCGTCGCAACTCTACGGCGTCGAGGGCTTCCACTTGAAGGACGTGCTCGGCATTGCGGCCCTGGCCCTGCCCGGCGCGGTCCGCGCGATCGCACACTTCGTCGAAATCGAGACGCACGGCAAGTTCACCCGCGGCATGATGGTGGTCGACGACCGCGTCACCCCCGCCGGCCGGCCGAACGCCCAAGTCGGCGTCGACGCC
>JANXTD010000224.1 GCA_025352585.1 Fimbriiglobus sp. | reverse complement strand
AACCGCGGAGGAGCAGAGTAGCGGAGACGACTTAAAACTTGTGTTCAGTTTTCTCCGCTCCTCTGCTGCTCCGCGGTAAAACTCTCTCGGAGTTAGCTCTCCGCCCGCGTCACCACGGGGAAGTTGTGCCGCTCGCCGTATCCACGTAATGGGTAGTCTTTGCGCAGCGGGTGGCTCGTGAACTCGCTCGGCAGTAGGATGCGGCGTAAGTCGGGGTGACCGGGGAAGGTGACGCCGAACATGTCGTACACCTCGCGCTCCATCCAGTCGGCCGACTTCCACAAACTCACCACCGACGGCAACGACGGCTCCGGGTCGTTCGTGTACGCCTTGATAAATACACGTTCGCCGCTGGCCGTGTTGGTGAGGGCATATACAACAGCGTATCGATCGGTCGCGCCGGGGTAGTTCAAGTAGTCGATGCCACCGAGGTCGCACAGCATGTCGAAGCCGGCGACCTTCAGTGTCGATAACATCTCGAACAACACGCCCTCGGCCACGTCACCGGCGAGAACGACGCGGTGGTTGTCGGCGAACGCACTGGTCGTGAACGTGCCGGCGGGGAACTTCGCGGTCAGCAGGTCGAGCGTGGTCACGTTAGACGGCCCCGACTTTCTTGTTCGAGACGCGGTTACCGGTGCGGAAGTCGCCGGGGGCGACGACCAGTTCGCGCGGGTCGAGTTGGGCCGCGAGCGGGGCCGGGCCTTCGTGCAGCGTGCGGCGGGCGAACTCGCGGGCGTTGATCGTGCCGGTCGCCTGAATCTTTTCCTGCAAGTCGAGCACCGCGCGAATCAACTGCTCCGGCCGCGGCGGGCACCCCGGAACGTACACATCGACGGGGATGAAGCGGTCAATCCCTTGCACCACGGCGTAGGTGTCAAAGACGCCACCGGTCGAGGCACACGCCCCCATACTGATGCACCACTTCGGCTCGGACATCTGTTGCCAGATGCGCTGCATGACCGGCACCATCTTCATCACGACCCGGCCGGCGACGATCATGACATCGCATTGACGCGGGCTGAAGCGCATCGCCTCGGAGCCGAAGCGGGCGATGTCGTAGCGACTGCTAGCGGTCGCCATCAGTTCGATGCCGCAGCAGGCCGTGGCGAACGGCATCGGCCAGAGGCTGTGTTTGCGCACCCACGACGCCAGGGAGTCGAGTTGGGTGACGAAAACGTTGTCGTCGAGCTTTAACGCCACTGGAACACCCCTTTGCGCCAGGCGTAAGCGTAGGCGATGCCCAGCGTGGCGAGGAAGATGAGGATTTCCGCGAACACCACCGGGCCGAACGCCGTGCGCCATGCCGAGTCGGTGCCGTCGGCCCCGTAGGCGACGACCGCCCACGGGTACAGGAACAGCAGTTCCACGTCAAAGACGAGGAACAGAATCGCAATCAGGTAGAACTTCACGTCGAACTGCATCCGGGCGTTGCCGATCGGGTCCATGCCCGACTCGTACGTCATCTGCTTGACGCGCGTCTTGTTGCTCGGCTTGAGGAATGGCATGTGTGACGACGCGACGATCCCGACGGCCATGCCGACGATCACCAGGACGTAGATCAGGGCGGGGTAGTAGGCGCTCAGGTCGAACGCCGCCTCCAGCCCTTCGGGGGTCATGACCGGGATCGGCACGCGAGACATCTCCGGGCTTCGGGTGCAGCACAGGCTAACCGCCGGCAAGTGAAACAGTTCACAAGCGGCGGCAAAATCGGACCCCGGCGGCGCGGCCGGGGTCGGGGGCATTGTACAGACGGCGGGCGGCGGGCGGCTACGGAAGCGGCGGAAGACTCCGGGCGCTGACGCTTCCGGCTCGCCGTTACGCCTCCGGCCCCAGCTCCTTCGCCGTGCGCAGCTCGACCTTGCCGGCGCGGCCCACGGCGTAGACGAAGTTCGACTGCTCGGTCGCGGCGGCCCCGACTTCGCCCTTAGGGTTCAGCGCTAAAAACGCCACCATCGGCGGGTGGACGCCGCGGCGCACGGCCACGCGGTGGATGCGCCGAATGCCCGCCTCGCACGCTTCTTGCGGACTCTTGCCGGCGCGCATCTGCTCGACGACGTACAGGCTGCCGCCGATGCGGATGACCTCCTCGCCGACGCCCGTCGAGCCGGCGGCCCCGGCCTCGTCATCGACGTACAGGCCCGCGCCGATGATCGGCGAGTCGCCGACGCGGCCGGGGAGCTTGTACGCTAGCCCGGAGGTCGTGCAGACCCCGCCCAGCCGGCCCTCGGCGTTGACGCCGAG
>JANXTD010000181.1 GCA_025352585.1 Fimbriiglobus sp. | reverse complement strand
CAGGTCGGCGCGGCGGCGCGGGGCGCGGCGGCGGTCGGCGGCCGGGTGGACCGCGCGGCGCAGGCGCTCCAGCAGGTCCGTGACGGCCGGTGGCAACTCCTTGGCCGCCGAGTCGAGGCCGCCGACGCTGCGGGCGTGGACCGTCAGTTCGGCCGCGTGCCACGTGCTGCCGGCGGGGAGTTCGACCGTCAACTCGGCCCCCGGCTTGCCCAGGCCGGCCGGCTTGCGGTACACCAGTGCGTCGGGGCCGAAGGTCAGCGCGCTCAGCCCGTTGTCGGCGCGGAACTGGTCGAGCTTCAGCCGCAACATCTCGGCGTTGGCGAAGACCGGCACGCGGCAGGACCAGCGGTGGTCGGGCTGGCGCGTGGCCGTCGCCCCCAGGGTCGCGGCCGGGGCTAGCCGCAGGATCGCCTCGGCGAGCGCGCCGGGTTCAGGCGGCTCGCGCCCCGGCCCCGGAACTCCGGCGAGGCGGGCGGACGACTCGACGACGCGCAGTTCGTCCAGCGTGCGGCGGCCGGCGGGGGCGGCCCCGAGCGCGGCGACGAAGGCGGCGCAGGTGGCGTGGCGGGCGGCGGGGCTGGCGGCGAGGGCCTTCCTCACCGCGGCGAGTTCGTAGTCGCGCAGCCCCCCGAAGTTGACGCCGTGGTCGGACGACGAGCCGGGCCGGCGCGGCGCGGGGGCCCAGGCGTGCAGGGCTTCGAGGGCGACCAGCGCCAGGCTGTACTGGTCGCTCGCCGGCACCGCCTCGCCCTTCCGGGCCTCGGGGGCGGCGTAGGGGTCGTGGCTGACCCAGTCGAGTTCGGGGCGCGTGCGGCGGAGCAACTCGCCGACGCCGAAGCCAGTCAGGCCGACCTTGCCGGCTTGCGCCACCACGGCGGCCGGTTCGAGCAGGCCGTGCGCGAAGCCGGTGCGGCGGTGCAGGTCGTCGAGGGCCGCGGCGACGGTGGCGAACAGGGCGAGCAACTCGGGGCGCGGCGGCGGCGTGCCGGCGGCGGCCGACTCGCGGTTGCGGTCGGCGAGCGTGGTCAGGTCGTCGGGCACGGCGAAGGCGACGCAGCGCGGGTGCGGCACCGACACGCTCTGGTGGACGCGCGGGTGCGACGAGAGGGCCGAGCGCAAGACCCCCTCGATCTCGGCCGCGCTGCCGTGGCCCAGGTTGACCGTGCGGACGCGGAAGGGCCGGCCGGCCGGGTCGGTCGCGCGGACCACCTTGCCGCGCGCGCCGTGCTCGAGTTCCGCGGCGAGCTTGTAGCCGGGGAAGGCGCGGTGCAAGTCGAAGCCGCCGCCGCCGGGGCCGACGGCCGGGGTCGGGAGCCGCGTCGGGCCGTACAGCCCCAGGGCGGCCGGCACCGTCGGGCGCGTCGCCCCGAGCGCGGCCGGTTCGCCCGCCGCGGCGGTCACGTCGAGGGTCGACGCGGCGCGCCCCGCCGGGAGGGTTCGCGCCCGCGGGGGGCCGATCGGCTGCGTGTCGCCCGGCCCGGTGGCGTAGTGCGTCAGCAGCGCCTTGACGAAGTCGAGGCACGACGGGTAGCGCTCGCCGGGCCGCTTCGACAGCGCGCGGCTCAGCGGCCCGCGGTCGCCCTCCGGGGCGGCGGTGACGTCGGGCGTCGCGTGGGCGTGCTGGTGCAGGACCCGCTCCGCCGTGGTGCCGTCGTAGGGGTAGCTGCCGGTCAGCAGTTCGAGGTAGACCAGAGCGAGCGTGTACTGGTCGGAGCGCGGGTCGACCCGGTTGACCAACACCTCCGGGGCGACGTACTTCGGCGTCAGGCCGCGGCCGAGCCGCCCGGCGTTGGGGCCGCCGCGCTCGAAGTGCGCCACCAGGCCGTAATCGCCGACCTTGACGTGGCCGCCGAGCAAGAAGAGGTTGGCCGGCTTCACGTCGAGGTGCTGGAGGTGGTGCTGCGTACACAGCACGTCGAGCGCCTCCGCCGCGTCCACCATGTACGACAGCAGTTCGGTGCGCGGGATGCCCGCCCGGCCGGCGGCGCGGCAGTCCTGGAAGCGGTTCAGGAGGCTACAGTCGGCCAGCTCCATCACCATGAGGAGTTCGCCGTCGATCAGCTCGACGCGCTCGAGTTGCAGCAGGAACGGGTGGCGGATGCCCTTGACGCGCTGGAACGCCTCGTACTCCGTCTTCAAGGGCGTGCGGCCCTCGGCGCGGGCGGCGTCGTCCTCGGCGACGAACTTGATCGCCTTCTGCAAGCCGCCGGGGGCGACGCAGCGCCAGACCTCGCCGAAGCCGCCGCGGCCCAGGGGCGCGACCAGGCGGTAGCCGGGGAGCGGCTCGTCGCCAACGCAGCGGGTCGTGATCGGGTCGGTCATCGCGGCGCGCATGCGGCGGTCCGCCTCCCTGGAGTCGCAGCCGGGCGAAGGATCCGCCGGGCCGCGCGGGGAGTCTAGTTCACGTTCGCCGATTGTGAGACGCCGTCCGGGCGAATCGTCCGGGTTTCCGCCGCGGGCGAATTTCTAGGCCCCGCCCGCCTCGGCCAGGTGCCGGCGGACGCGTCCGATCAAGCCCCGCGTCATCGGGCCGCGGCCGTCGGGGTCGGCCGCGACCAACTCCTCGGCGCGGCCTTCGAGGTAGACCAGCAGGTCGGCCGCGACGACCGACTCGCCCCGGCCGATGTGGTAGACGGCGAAGCTCTCGGAGCAGATGCCGCGGCCGCCGGTGCCGCAATACTTGCCGTAAAGTCGCCGGCCCTTCTCCGCGAGCATTTCCCGACGCTCAGGGGTCACTTCCGGGCCGCCAGTCGCCATGAACGGACTCCAAGGTGGGCGCGACCTACGCCGGCTTCTTGCCGTCGAACGTCGCCTCGGGGGTGGCGGCACTCGCGCTGTCGAACCACTCGGGCTGGAACTCGATGCGGGTGCGGTGCTTCATCGCCAGGTTGGCCGTGAGGGCGAGAATCGCGTCGGCCATCGCCACCTCGCCGTGGCAGCGCGGCAGGTCCTGGGCGTACTTGCCGTCGTCCTTCTTGGCGTAGCCCTTCGCCTTGTCCCACTTGCGGATGCAGTAGGCGAAGTGCTCCATCTCCTCGCGGTAGCCGCGGCTGACGGGGCCGGACGCGCCGCCGTCGGCCTTGACCGCCGACGCGCTCGGGCCGCCCCAGGTGCTCGACGCCTCGATCGCCGGCTTGCCGCCCGGTGCCGTCGTCACGCTGACCATCGTCTTCTTCGGGTCGGCCTCGTCCTTCTTCTTGGGCTGGCCCTCTTTGTAGAGGTACACGTCCGACTCGGTCTCGACGACCATCATGCCGCGGCTACCCATCAGGCACTCGCCGTACTTCTCGAAGCCGTTGGTGCTGATGCTCGAGTAAGTGACGATGACGACATCTTTGGAGTCGGTGCCCTTGTTGGCCCCGAGCGGGTGGTTCTTGCCGGGGAACTCGAAGGTGACGAAGACGTGGTCGTCGGCGTCGCGGTCGTTCTTGCCGGGGCCGTAGAACGACTTCGCCCCCACGCCCATCACCGACAGCGGCTTGACCTTGCCCAGGAAGATCGAGCAGGCGTCGAGCTGGTGCGAGCCGAGTTCGGCCATCAGGCCGCCGCCGGTGCGGTCGAAGATGCGCCAGCGGATCAACTCGTTAATGTCTTTGTAGCCGTAGCGCTCCACCGACGTCTTGCCGTCCTTGTCGTCGCGCTTCAAGAGTGCGGTGTAGTCCTCCTGCACGATGGGAGGGTACCAGCCGTCTTGCAGCACCGGCTGCAACACGTCGGACGACTTCACCCAGCTCTCTTCGGGCGTGATCGGCCACGAGTTGTTGCGGTGCCAGTGGGCGCGGATGTGCTTGATGTCGCCGATCACGCCGGAGTTCACGACTTCGAGCGCGTGGGCGTACAGCATCGAGTAGTGGCGCTGGTGGCCGATCGACAGGATGACGTTGTTGTCCTTGGCCGCCTTGATCATCGCCTTGCATTCGGTGATGTCGTGGGCCATGAGCTTTTCGCACAAGACGTGCTTGCCGCGCTTCATACACTCGATCGACACCTCTGCGTGCAGGTGCAGCGGCAGGGCGATGATGACCGCCTCGATCTCCTTCTCGTCGTCGAGCATCTTCTTGTAGTCTTCGTAGAAGTGCTTGGCCCCGATCTCGTCAGTCCGCGCCCGGCCGTAGTGGGCGATGAATCCCTTACGCAGCGCGACCTTGGGGTCGCCGTTGAGGACGCGGTTCTTGTTGAACGGGCGGATGTCGCAGGCCGCGATCAGCTCGACGAACTGCGGGTTGTGCTCGCCGACGAGGACGCCGCCCTCGTCGCCGCAGCCGATGATGGCCGTCTTGACCGGCTTGCCGCCGAGGCTCTGGTAGCCGAAGTAGACGCCGGCCGACAGCGGGATCGCGGCGGCGGCCCCGGCGGCGGTGCCGAGGAAGGTGCGGCGGTTGATGCTGCCGCTCGCCACGTCGAAGTTCTTGCGGCCGACTTCCTTCTGCTCGGCGGTGAGGTCGAGTGCCATGAGTGAGATGCTCCGGGGAGGGGTGAAACTAACTGGATCAGTCGAAAATGTTTGTTGTCGTGTTTTAGGCGAGCCGCCTGCGTGAGCGGGCGGGTTCTTAGAGGCTCGAAGTC
>JANXTD010000161.1 GCA_025352585.1 Fimbriiglobus sp. | reverse complement strand
GCCGCGGAAGCGCCGGGCGACCCGCAGGGCCAGCCGGTTCAACAGGATCGCGCCGACCGGCAGGGCGGCGACGCCGAAGATGGCGTAACGCTGCAGCGAGCCGTCGGCGAAGACCAGGCCCGACCACGGCAACAGCACCGCCCCGATCATCGCCCCGGCCGCCATGCTGGTGAGCGTCTCGTAAATTCCGGCGACGGCAATGGCCGTGCTCGTCAGGCCGGTGCGGCGCAGGATCACGACACGCAGGAGCAGCACCCACGCCTTGCCGGGGACGTACTTGCCGGCCTGGCTAAGGAAGTACGCGCGGATGACCGGCAGCCAGCCGACCGACGAGCCTTGCTTGCACAGGAGTTGATAGAAGAAGGTGCCCCAAATCGTGTGGCAGCCGAGGTACAGTAACCCCGCGGCGGCCAGGTATTCGTAGCGCGGCGAAAGCGTGCCCGAGGGGACGGGGTTGTCGGCGAGGAGCTTGCCGAGGTGCCAGGCGACGCCACCGACGACGAGCAGGGCGAGCAGCGTTTTGAGCGCCAGGATGGCGCGGCGTCGCGTAACAATCATCGCGCTAACCTACGGACGGGCGCGGCGAACGGCGTGCGTTGCCGTTGTCGCCGGCGGCGCGGGGTGATAACGTCAGTGGATTCGCACAGGGGAATCGCCATGACCGAGCCGAACCCGCCGACGCCGCCCGCCGCCCCCGTCGCCCCGGCCCCGGCGACCCCCGTGCCGGCCGCGCCGCCTCAAGCGCAAGGCCAACCGCGGCCGCCGCAAACGCAGTCGCGCCCGCCCGAGCGGCGCGGCGGCCCGCCGTCGCCCGGCGAGCGTGGCCCCCGCAAGGACTTGCCGCAGCGGGGTGAGCGGCCGCGCAGCGACGGCACGAAGCCGGTGGACCTCGGCCGCACCGACTTTAACGCCTTGCGGCCCAGCAAGCGCGACCTCGACGCCGATCTGGAACGCGAACTCGACGCTGCTTTGGCCGGGTTCGACCCCAAGGGGACGATCGTCGCCGACGAGAAGAAGCGGTCGGTGCCCGGTGCCCCGCGGGTGCGCGAGAAGAAGAAGGGCCGCATCGTCGCCATCCACGGCAAGGACGTGTTCATCGACGTGCCCGGCGGCCGAGGCCAGGGCGTGCTGCCGATGTTGCAGTTCACTGAGGGCAAGCCGGTCATCGGCGAGGAAGTCGAGTTCGACATCGACGGCTACGACGGGGCCAACGGCCTACTCAACCTCACGATGATCGGCTCGGTGCAGAACGTCACCGACTGGTCGAGTCTGGCCCGCGGCATGGTCATCGAGGCCAAGGTCACCGGGCTGAACAAGAACGCCACGGGGTTGCAGGTCGAGGTCAACGGCATCAAGGGCTTCATGCCGGTCAGCCAGATCGACATGTACCGCGTCGAGAAGCCGGAGGACTTCGTCAACCAGAAGATCAAGTGCATGGTCATCGAGATCGACCCGGCGGAGCGCAACCTGATCCTGAGCCGCCGCGCCGTGCAGGAGCGCGACAAGCAGGAGAAGGCCGAGAAGTTCTGGGCGACGATCGAAGAAGGCCAGGTCAAGGTCGGCATCGTCCGCAGTATCAAGGCGTTCGGGGCGTTCGTCGAACTCGACGGCGCGGCCGACGGCCTCATCCCGATCTCGGAGATGAGCTGGTCGCGCGTCGCCGACGCCAACGAGGTCGTGAAGCTGGGCCAGAAGGTCGAAGTCGTCGTGCAGCGGCTCGACAAGGAGACGCGCAAGATCGGACTGAGCCTCAAAGCACTCATCCGCAGCCCGTGGGACGACTTCGCCGACGCGACCAAGCCGGGGGCCAAGATCAACGGCAAGGTCACCCGCGTCGAGGACTTCGGCGCGTTCGTCGAGGTCGCGCCGGGGGTCGAGGGGCTGGTCCACGTCAGCGAGCTGTCGATGATGCGCATCCGCCGCGTGCGGGACGCGGTCACCGAGGGGCAGGAGATCACGGTGCAGGTGATCTCGATCGACCCCGCGGCCCGGCGCATGGCCCTGTCGCTGAAGTCGCTGCAAGCCGAGGCGGAGGCCGTGGAGGCGGTCAAGACGCAGGAGGAGCAGGAGGCCGACATCCAGGCCGCCGAGGCTCGGATTGCGGCGCGGCTGACCGACCCGAACAGCAAACTGCGCGGCGGCATCGGCGGCAGCCGCATGACCTTCGAGATGGGCGAGTAACTTCGCCGGAACTTCGCGGGGACTTCGCCGGGCCGGTTCGTAGACTATGCGGACCGTCGAACCGTGACACCCGACCGGGGACCGCTCCGCAATGCCTGACGCCCCCGCGACCCCGCCCACGCCCCCGACGGCCGAACTATTGACCCGCCTGCGGACCCTCCAGGACAACATCGCCAGCGTCTTCCTCGGCAAGCCGGAGTTGATCCGCTTGTCGCTGGTGGCGTTGCTCGCCGAGGGGCACCTGCTCCTCGAAGACGTGCCCGGCGTCGGCAAGACGCTGCTCGGCAAGGCGATCGCCAAGTCCCTGGCGTGCGCGTTTAACCGCATCCAGTTCACGCCCGATTTGCTGCCCGGCGACCTACTCGGCACGAGCATTTACAGCCAGCAGACGCAGGCCTTCACCTTCCAGCCGGGGCCGATTTTCGGCCAGGTCATCCTCGCCGACGAGATCAACCGCGCCACCCCGCGCACGCAGTCCGCGTTGCTCGAGGCGATGAGCGAGAAGCAGGTGACGATCGAGGGCCAGACGCGTAAACTCGGGCCGCCGTTTTTGGTGCTGGC
>JANXTD010000158.1 GCA_025352585.1 Fimbriiglobus sp. | reverse complement strand
CCACGGCCACCAGGTGTCGAAGCATATGCCATGCCGGGCGAGCCGGTGCAGAATCGGGTTGCGGCGGGGACGCACGATTCGGCCCCGGCCCGCTCGCGGCTGACGCCCGGATCGCAAAGCCGCCGCCGGGCGCGAACCCCGCGGCCTGGCACGACGCGTGCGTTAGGGGTCGGCCCAACCACCACCTCCCCACGCCCCCCGAAGAAGCCCGCGATGCCGCCGCCCAAGCTGGCCTACCGCCCCGACGAGACGATCGACCTCCAACTCGCGACCGCCACCGCCGCCGCCGGCCCCGCGCCGCCCACCGGCACGGCGGTCGCGGACTTCCTGAACGGCCTGCTCGACTTGTCGGTCGTGCTGCCGGAGGAGTGGGACGAGTTGGAGCCGCGGGTCCGCGCCGGCCTGTACGCGCTCGACTTCCAGTCCGAGGCGGTGCAGCGGCTCGCGAACCTGCACCTGATCACGAAGTTCCAGGCCGACATGATCCGCAAGGGCCGCACGAAGGACTTGGTGCTCGGCCAGTACCGCGTCCTGGAGCAGATCGGCCGCGGCGGCATGGGCGTGGTCTACCGGGCGGAGAACACCTACCTGCGGCGCGAGGTGGCGCTGAAGGTCTTCGTCAACTCGGCGTCGGAGAACTGCGCCGGCCTGCGCGGCCGCTTCTACGCCGAGGCCCGCGCCGCCGCCCGGCTGCACCACCCCAACCTCGTGGCCTGCCTCGACGCCGGCCGGCAGGCGTCCGCCGAGACTAGCGGGCTGACCTACGACTACTACGTCATGGAGCTGGTCAACGGCAGTGATATGCACACGCTCATCGCCACCGGCGGGCCGCTGCCGATCGGCCGGGCGTGCGACCTGTTCCACCAGGTCGCCGACGCGCTGACCGAGGCGCACCGGCACGGGCTGATCCACCGCGACGTGAAGCCTTCAAACATCGTCGTGACGCCCGACTGGCAGGCGAAATTGCTCGACTTCGGCCTGGCGCTCCACCCGCAGCGGCGCGTGACGATGCCGGGCACTCTGCTGGGCACGGTCGGCTACATGGCCCCCGAGCAGGCCCGCGACCCGCAAACTGTTGACGCCCGCGCCGACCTGTTCGGCCTGGGCGCGACGATGTACTGGGCGCTGACCGGCCGCGAGCCGTTCACGAGCACCGGCGACCCCATCCACGACCTGCACCGCCGGCTGACCGCGCCGCCGCCGGATATCCGCCTGCTGCGCCCCGAACTGCCCGAGGACCTGTGCGCGCTCGTCGGGCGGTTGCTCAGTGCCGACCCGGACGAGCGGCCGCCGAGCGCGCGGGTGGTGGGGATTTCGCTGGCCGGGCTGGCGCGGTGGGCGTCGCAGGCGGTCGCCCCCGCCCTCGAGGTGAGCGGCTGCCGGCCGGCGGACGACCGGCCGCGCGTCGCCGTGGTCGATGACGAGGCCCCGCTGCGCAAGCTGCAAGTCGGCTACCTCGGCGACGAGTACGCGGTCCAGGAGGCCGGCGACGGCGAGGCGCTGTTGGCGCTACTGCGGCGGCAGGCGTTCGACCTGATCGTGCTCGACGTGAACCTGCCGGGCCAGACCGGCGACCAGCTCATCGACGCCATCGCCGCCCACTCGCCGCCGGGCGACCGGCCGATGATCCTGATGACCTCCGGGGCGGTGCCGGCGGAGTTCCTCGGCGGCCTGCTCGACGGCGGGGCCGACGACTTCCTGCCCAAGCCGTTCACCCGCTCCGAGTTCCGCGCCCGCGTCCGCGGCCTGCTGGGCCGACGCGCCGGCACGCGCAACCGCCAGATCAAGGAGACCCTGCGCCTCGGCGTCGAGGGCTTGTCGCGCACCCCCATGCCGTCCGACGCGCCCAACGCGTCGCCGTCGCCGGCCGCGACGGCCGGCCAGACGATCCTCTCGACCGGCAGCGGGCTGGAGCAGGTCAACCTGCTGAGCCGCGTCTTCACCCAGATGGCTAACGAGACGCTGCCGTTCGACAGCGGATACGCCGAGCGCCTGGGCCGCTACGTGCGGGCGCTGGCCGCCGCCGCGCCGGACGAGGGCGAGTACAGCCGGCTGAAGGACGGCCGTTACCTCGACCTGCTCGTGGGTGTGGCCCCGCTGCACGACCTCGGCATGGTGGCGATCCCCTCGACGGTGCTGCGCAAGCCGTCGGCCCTCGACGAGCAGGACCGCATGGTGATCCAGACGCACCCGGTGATGGGGGCCGAGTGGGTCGTCGCGGCGGCCGGCGGCGCGGGCACGCTGCCGGCGCTCTCGCTGGCGGCCGAGGTGATTCGCGGCCACCACGAGCGCTGGGACGGCACCGGCTACCCCGACGCCGTGCCGGGTGGGGAGTGCCCGCTGTCGGCGCGGGTCGTCGGCCTGGTGTCGGTGTACGACGCCCTGCGCTCGCGCCGCAGTTACCGCCCGGCGCTGACGCACGCCCGCGCCGTGCGGATGCTGCTGACCGAGTCGGCCGGCCAGTTCGACCCGCAGTTGCTGGCCGCCTTCGCGACTGCCGCCCCGCGCTTCGAGAAGGTCTTCAAGATGGCCAGCGACTGACAGGCTGGGGGTCACCCCCGCGCTTGCCAGACTGCCGGGTCGCGCGAAGTGTGGAGTACGCCGACCACGACGGCCCGCCACGACTTGACCCGGTAGTAGACGCAGTACGGGAACCGCACCAACGCCGCTTCGCGGGTGTCGCCTGCCGCGACGGGGTATCGAGTAGGCCGGCCGGCAATCGCTTCGAGGACTCCCCGAACTCCCGCCACGAAGTCCTCGCCCAAGCCGGCACGTCGGGCCTCTTACCACGACGCCGCGTCGTCGAACTCGAGCCTGGCGACGGGCCGGAAGACGACCGGTAGGCTTACGAGCCGCGCAGCCGGGCGAGCGTCTCCGCCTGCACCTCGTCCCAGGGGATGACGTCGTCCGGGCGGCGTCGTCCTCGGCCGCGCGGCGCTCCAGTTCCCGACGCCTCGCGTCGCTGAGCCTCGGGGGCGGGTTCTCGGCGGCGATACTGTCCCAGATGTCCTGGACCAGGGCGAGGCGATCGTCCCGCGACAGCTTGTCGATGCCCAACGACTCGATGGTGACCGGCACGGCGACTCCTCCTGGAACGGGTGAGTTGTGGCCGCGGTGCCACCCCGTCGGCACGACGAGGCGTACTCTACTCTGCCACGTCGAACTGGGCCGCCTGGACCACCTCGCCGGTCGCGTCGTCTTGCACCAGGGCGACGACCTTCAGCCCCTTCAGGGCCAGCGGCCGGTCCGGGGACGAGAATGCGCGGCCCTTCGCCGCGTAGTCGTCGAGGTACTTCGACAGGTCGCCGCGCAGCCCCTTGAGGCTCTGCGTCGCGGTGTACTTGCCGTCCTTCAGGTCGGCCACCTTGACGCCCTTGGCCGTGCCCAGCAGCGACCGCACGACGTGGTGGTGGAAGCGCAGGCCGTTGCCGCCGACGTACTTGACCGTGTCCTCGACCAGCACCAGCCGCAACACCGCCTTGTCGCCGAGGTCCTTCGTGCCGGTCAACTCGACAGTCACCGCGAGGTCGTCGCCGGCGCGCTTCACACTGCCCCGGACGCTCACCGCGGTCTTCTCCTCGAGGGTCTTGGCGAGGACGGCGGCGAACTCGGCGTACTTCGCCTCGCTGTTGGCCATGCCGCCGCCGCCGCCGGCCGCCGGCTTGCCGTTGAAGGCCGTCGCGGGGGTGCCGCCGAAGGCGTCGCTGTGCCGCTTGCCGTAGTAGGCGAAGCGGGCGACGGTGTCGGCGTTCGTGAGCGGGTCGGGGCCGGG
>JANXTD010000153.1 GCA_025352585.1 Fimbriiglobus sp. | reverse complement strand
GCCCCGCGCCGTCGCCTTGTGGTGGAGGCCGTTGACGTTGAACAGTTCGCTCGACGCCGTGCTGTAGAGCTTCGAGACGGTCATCTGGGCGGTGACGCCGCCGCCGCCGTAGAAGCGCCCGCGGCCCTCGCCGGTGGGGTCCACGACCGGGCCGAGGGTTTGTGGCAGGTTGTCGCCGCGGCCGGCCTGGTATGAACTCAGCCCGGCGTTGGTCGCGCTCAGGTCTTGCGTGTAGTACGTCTGATCGACGACGCCGTACGGCGCGAGGCGGATCGGGCCGAGGTTGAACGGCGCGGTCAGCCGCTGGCTCCAGTCGAAGCGGCCGGTGCTCACGGGGCGGTCGGTGACGACGACCGGCTGGGGGTTGATCGACGCCGGCCGCAACTCCGCCGACCCGACGTTGGCGCGGGCCGAGTAGGTGAAGAAGTCGAACAGCGACTGGCCGACGACCGCGCCGTCGGCGCGCCGCCAGTTGGTCTCGGTGACCCAGGGGCGGTCGAAGCGCTGCTCCAGGAGTGCCGAGCCGTAAAGGTGGCCGGCCCCGGCCTGGGCGTAGGCGAAGGTCTCCTGGTTGGGCTGGCTGTCGAACTCTTGCTTGAAGAACTGCTCCATGAAGTTCTTGTCGGACAGGTGCTCGATTTGCCCCATGACCCGCAGGTAGGTCGTGCCGCTCTCGTAAATGTCCTGGTTGTGGCGCAGTTGCGTGCGGCCGCGGTACTGCGGCGGCAGCGGCTCCTCGCCGCGGTCGCCGCCGAGGTTGTCGGTCTCACGAAGCGGGTTGACGACGTGGTTCTTCCGCGTGTCCTGCAAGTAGTAGGTCCGGAAGAAGACTGTACGGCTGGTTGTACTCCTGCTGGCCGGTGCGGCTGGCGACGCCGAACAGGTCGCGGCCGGTGTAGTCGTACTCGGTGCCGGTCGCCCCGCCGCGCAGGCTCAGGTAGTCGGCGAAGACGACCCAGCGGTCGCCGGCGCGGCCGCGCAGGCCGGCGAGCTTGAACACGTCGAAGGTGGTGTAGACCTGGAAGCCCTTAATCGTGTCGTTGCCGATGTTGAACCCCGACAGCGGGCCGAACGGCTCGTTGATGTCGTTGCGGGTGCGCGGCAGGTAGAAGAACGGCAGGTTGAAGGCGCGCGGCGTCACGTCGTACGAGGTCAGGATCTGCTCGTAGCCGAAGTCCTTCTGCCCGGTGGCGAGGTCGGTGTACTCGATGCCGAAGATGTTGCGGCGGACGCGCTCCTCGCGGGTGAACACCGACCGCGACGCCTTGAACTGGAGGCCGGGGTCCGACGGCCGGCGGCTGCCGTTGAGCGTGCTGTCGTACAGCTCGATCTCGTTCGGCCCGAGTTGGTGCAGCACCTTGCCGCGGACGTTGATCTGCTCGGGGAGCAGGGGCGTCTTGAACTGCAAGAGCGCGTTCAGGGCGACCGACTTGTTGGCGTTCACGTCGTAGTAGATTTCGGGCGCGGAGAAGACCTGGTCGAGGTTGCGGCCGCCGACCGGGTCGACGGTGTACTGGCGGATGACGACCGCGCCGGCGAGGTAGAATTCGACCCCGGAGCGCTCCGAGGTGCCCGAGAGGGGGGCGTTCAGGTCGGCCGAGGGCGCGGGCTTCTTCGCACTCTTGATCCAGGCGACGACGCTCTCGGCGGAGAATTCGACCTCCTGCACGGCCGTGCCGTCGCCGCCGAGGTAGTTGACACTCACGATGACGCCGCCGGTGTAGTGGAGCTTCTGCGTGTTGGCGTCGTCGCTGGGCAGCAACTTCCAGCTCGGCGGCTCGCTGTAGCGCGGGCCGAACTTGATGCGCTGCCGCGTCGCCTGCGGCAGGTTGACCCGCGCGTTGTCCGCGGCCTGCGGCTCGGCGGCGTCCGGGTCGCGCGGGGCGATCGGCGGCTCGGCGAAGGGGTCGGCCCCCGGGTCCAGCGGCGGCCGCGGCGGGGCGAACGGCGCGTCGGGCGGCTGCGGCTTCTGGGACGCCGAGGCCCGCGGCGTCGGCGCGCCGGCGGCCGGGTCGAACTCCGGGAACGGCCGCACGGCCGGGCCGCCAGGGTCGGGCGGGGCCGGG